>JANOOQ010000068.1:0-3362 GCA_031421515.1 Leifsonia sp. | reverse complement strand
CGGCGCCGTATTTCCCCAGGGATGATTGCGGCCATGTACCCGCTCGGCATCCGGTTTGGCGACGAGACGGCCACGGCGCCGAGCGAAGCTCCAGAAGAGAGACCCAAGAGGTAGGGGTCGGCGAGCGGATTTCTCGTGATCGCTTGCATGACGGCACCGCTCAAGGCGAGGCCAGCTCCAACTGCCGCGGCCGTGAGCACGCGCGGCAACCGCAGTTCCCACACGATCCCGTCGCGCAAGACCGAGAGCGGGCTCTCGCCGAGTCCGACGTGACTAGCGATCGACGCCCACACGTCGCCGAACGAAATGTCGGCTGGCCCGATCGTGACCGCGACCGTGATCGAAACGACAAGTCCGACCCCGAGCACGAGAGCCCACGCGAGCGGTCTAGCTCCCATCGAGGTCCCGGATTTGGGTGGCAAGTGAGACCACGGTGTCGACCGAGCGAACTCCCGCCTCGCTCGCGGCGAACGGCACTACGAGGTATCGCCCCTCGACGACGGCAGAGAGATTCGCGGTCGCCGGGTTTGCCTCGAGTGACGCTATCTTCGAGGCCGCGGTGTTCCACGTCGCGTCGACGAGCACGATGAAGTAGGGGTCAGCGTCGACAACGGATTCCCACGTGAAGGGGGCCCACGTGGCATCCACCGCTCCCGCAACGTTGTCGAGCCCGAGTGTTTCGAGCACAAGTTGCGGCGCGCCGATGCCCGCTCCCACGTAGGGCGTGTCCGTTCCCGACGAGTACCACAGCGCCGAGCGGTCGTCGCCGGGAGCCTCGAGGCCTTCGAGCGCGGCTCGTTGCCCGGCGACGAGCGAACTCGCGTCGACTCTAAAGATCGACGCGACTTGCTCGATTTCAGCGAAGACGTCGTCAAAAGTGAGCTTAGGAGGCTGGATGCTGCGGCACGCCGAGGGCGACACATACGTTGCAACCCCGAGGTTGGCGAGCTCGGCGCGATCGCCAGCGGTCTCCGCCGAGAAGGCGGATTCCCACCCGGCGTAAACGAGATCGGGCTCGTTCTCGAGCACTACCTCTTCGCTCGGAAACTGCTCGGAGAGCGAGGTCAGACCCGCTGCGGCATCCGCCCACCGCTCGGGGACTGGTCCGTCTTGGAAGGCCGTGCCGACGATGCGATCCTCGAGCCCCAAAGCGAGCAACATCTCAGTCGTTGACGACTTGATTGTGATGACGCGCTCGGGGGCAGCGTCAAAAGTGACCTCGACTCCGCAGTTGTCGATCGTCACGGCTTGGTCGATCACGGGCGCAGGCGTCGCGGTGCATCCACTTAAAACAAAGGTCGAAACCACGAACACGGGTACAAAGCGCAGGAGCAAGGACAATTAAACCTCCGAAGGATGGGCGCCCAGTCTATTTACGCGCGGGCCACAACGGGAAACAATAGAGACTCGCCCCGATTGTCGGGGATCGTGTCGAAAGGTTCGCAATGACGGTCGTTCGTGCAGCACTCACCCAGACCACTTGGACAGGCGACAAGGAGTCGATGATCGCAAAGCACGAGCAATTTGCTCGGGATGCAGCGGCCGAGGGGGCTCGCATCATTTGCTTCCAAGAACTCTTCTATGGCCCGTACTTCGGGATCATCGAGGACGCGAAGTACTACGCGTACGCGGAACCCGCCGACGGCCCCACGGTCAAGCGCTTTCAAAAGCTCGCGAAAGAACTGAAACTCGTCATGGTGCTACCCATCTACGAAGAGGACATGCCGGGCGTGTACTACAACACCGCTGTCGTCGTCGATGCCGACGGAACGGTTCTCGGCAAGTACCGCAAGCACCACATCCCCAATCTCGATCGGTTCTGGGAGAAGTTCTACTTTCGGCCCGGCAACCTCGGGTATCCCGTGTTCGATACTGCGGTCGGAAAGATCGGCGTGTACATCTGTTACGACCGGCACTTTCCCGAGGGCTGGCGCGAGCTCGGACTCGGCGGAGCAGAAATCGTCTTCAATCCGTCCGCGACGAAGCCAGGACTCTCGAACCGGTTGTGGGAGCTCGAGCAGCCCGCAGCGGCGGCCGCGAACCAGTACTTCGTCGGAGCGAACAACCGCGTCGGTACCGAGACGGATGAGTTCGGCGACCTCGCGGTGACGTTCTACGGCAGCTCGTACTTCGTCGATCCGCGGGGAAACTACGTCGGCGAGGTCGCGAGTCCCGACAACACCGAGATCGTCATTCGCGACATCGACCTCGACTTGATTCGCGAAGTGCGAAACTCGTGGCAGTTCTACCGAGACCGCCGGCCCGACAGCTACACAGCGACGGTCGCACCATGACAACGACGCTGATTACGGGCGGCACGGTCGTTACCGCCACGGGGCGTTCCCTAGCGGATGTGCTCGTCGACGGTGAGACGATCGCCGCCGTGCTAACCCCGGGCTCGGTGCTCTTGGGGTCCGACCTCACGGCAACCGTCGATCGCGTCATCGACGCGACGGGCAAATATGTGGTGCCGGGTGGCGTGGATGCGCACACGCACATGGAACTGCCGTTCGGCGGCACCGCGGCATCCGACACTTTCGAGACCGGAACGCGAGCCGCTGCGTGGGGCGGCACGACGACGATCATCGACTTTGCCGTGCAAGCGTTTGGGCAGCGCGTCATGGACGGGCTAGCGGCGTGGCACGAGAAGGCTGCGGGCAACTGCGCAATCGACTACGGCTTTCATCAGATCGTGGGAGACGTCAACGAGGACTCGCTGCAAGCGATCGCGGGGCTACTTGACGAGGGCATCTCGAGCTTCAAGCTCTTCATGGCCTACCCCGGCGTCTTCTATTCGGATGACGCGCAAATCCTCAGGGCCATGCAAGTGTCTGCCGACACGGGACTCATGACGATGATGCACGCCGAGAACGGCCCAGCCATTGACGTGCTCGTGAAGCAACTCTTGGCGCAAGGCAAGACCGACCCGTACTACCACGGGGTCGCGCGCGCGTGGCAAATGGAGGAGGAAGCCACACATCGCGCGATCATGATCGCGAACCTCACGGGCGCTCCGCTTTACGTCGTGCACGTGTCGGCCAAGCAAGCCGTCGAGCAACTCGCTGCCGCGCGCGACAACGGTCAAAACGTGTTCGGCGAGACGTGTCCGCAGTACTTGTACCTCTCGCTCGAGGAGCAGCTCGGTGCCCCAGGGTTCGAGGGCGCGAAGTGGGTGTGCTCGACTCCATTGCGGTCGAAGGCCGAAGGCCACCAAGCGCACATGTGGCAATCGATCCGCACGAACGACATCCAAATGGTTTCGACGGACCACTGCCCCTTCTGCATGAAGGGCCAGAAAGAGCTCGGCCTCGGCGACTTCTCGAAGATCCCCAACGGAATCGGCTCGGTCGAACACCGCATGG
>JANOOQ010000067.1:0-2108 GCA_031421515.1 Leifsonia sp. | reverse complement strand
CCGCGACGCCAGCGCCGACCCAGCTGTGCTGGGTCGGATACTTCGCTCGCATCGAAACCCAGTGTCACCCCCTGCCGGTAACATCTCATTAAGTGACCACCTCTACGCCCGGGCCAGCAGTTTCGCCCGAGGCGACGGTCGCTACGCCCGCCGTTTTCACACCAGCCCTCGGCACCTTCGCCGCGGAACACCTCTCGCCCGCGTACCCCGAGCGCGCGGCTCGCGGCACGGCCGACAAGCTCCGTGCGTGGCAAGCGGAAGCGCTCGACGAATACTTTGCTCGCGAGCCACGCGACTTTCTCGCGGCCGCAACTCCCGGCGCCGGTAAGACCACGTTCGCGCTTCGACTCGCGGTCGAGCTCATCGCGCGACGTGCCATCGACCGCGTGACGGTGGTTGCTCCAACGGATCACCTCAAACGCCAATGGGCTGATGCCGCCCACAAGGTCGGCCTGCGCCTCAATCCCGCCTTCGCCAACGGTGACGGGTATGGTGGGCGCCGGTTTCACGGCATGGCGGTCACCTACGCGCAAGTGGCGGTACGGGCATCCCTTCATCGGGAGATCACTGAGTCGGCACGAACGCTCGTCATTCTCGACGAAGTGCACCACGGGGGAGACGCGCTCAGTTGGGGAGACGCGATTCGCGAGGCGTTCGAGCCCGCGGTGCGGCGACTCTCGCTCACGGGAACGCCTTTTCGCACCGATACTGCACCCATCCCATTTGTGACGTATGCACCCGACGACAAGGGCATCCGCACGTCGCTCACCGACTACAGCTATGGCTACGGTCGAGCACTCGCCGACGGCGTTGTGCGCCCCGTCATCTTCATGGCGTACGCCGGACGCATGCGCTGGCGCACGCGCATGGGTGACGAGATGGAGGCACGCCTCGGCGAGGGCGACACGAACGACGTCACGGCTCAGGCGTGGCGAACGGCCCTCGACGCGAAAGGCGAGTGGATGCCCGCGGTGCTTCGAGCGGCCAACACTCGCTTGACCGAGGTTCGCAACTCGATGCCAGACGCCGGCGGCCTCGTGATCGCCACGGATCAGCAGTCCGCGCGCGCCTATGCGGCCCTGCTCGCGGACATCACGGGAGAGAAGCCCACGGTCGTGCTCTCGGACGAGAAGGCCTCATCCGGCCGAATCGAGTCGTTCGCTTCCAGCGACAAGCGCTGGATGGTCGCGGTTCGGATGGTCTCGGAGGGCGTCGACGTTCCGCGGCTCGCGGTAGGGGTGTACGCGACATCCGCTTCGACTCCCTTGTATTTCGCGCAAGCGGTCGGTCGATTCGTTCGGGCTCGGCGACGGGGAGAGACGGCGTCGATCTTCGTACCGAGCGTTCCCTCGCTCTTGTCACTCGCGACGCAACTTGAGCTCGAGCGCGACCACGCACTCGATAGAGAACGCGATGACGACCAGTTGCTCGACGACGATCTGCTCGATGCCGAGAACCGGGAGCAAGAGACGAGTGACGAGCTCACGGATGAGTTCACGTGGGAGGCGCTCGAGTCTGACGCCAACTTCGATCGCGTGTTGTTCGACGGCGACGAGTTCGGGTTTGCCGCCCACGTTGGGAGCGAGGAAGAGCTCGACTTCATCGGGCTTCCCGGAATTTTAGAGCCCGACCAAGTGCGTGATCTACTGCGTCAGCGTCAGGCTCGGCAATCGCGAAGGTCGTCGGGTAAGACCCGCGAAGAACAACCGCCAGCGATGTATCGCACGCTCAAGGAGCAGAGGTCGCTGCTCAACTCGCTCGTGGGCATGCGCTCGAAGGTCTCGGGGGAGCCGCACGGGCTCATTCACGCCGAATTGCGGCGGGTTTACGGCGGGCCCGCCGTTGCGCAAGCGACAGTGACGCAGCTGCAAGCGCGGATCGACTCGTTGCGGCGTGGGATGCGGAGTTGATCGCGGCGGTTTCGATACGCGCTTCGCGGGTCCGACCCAGCACAGCTGGGTCGGCGCTGGCGTCGCAGAATCGCTATGCGATTCCCTTAGCTCCAGCGCGGGTTATAGGCCAAAAGGAGTGGATGGGATCTTGATCTAGGCGCGTGGTTGCTGGGGAAAGTCGGGGTCGTCTTACTCGGTGACGCTTAGTCGTGGCTC
>JANOOQ010000066.1:0-2785 GCA_031421515.1 Leifsonia sp. | reverse complement strand
ATTCAGCGGATCGAGCCATCCGGTGGATCTCGTCAATGAAGAGCACTTCGCCGGGTACGAGCGACGAGAGCACCGCGGCGAGATCGCCCGCGTGCTGGATCGCGGGACCGCTCGACATACGCAGCGGCCGGCCGCTCTCGTGAGCGACGATCATCGCGAGCGTCGTCTTGCCAAGACCCGGCGGGCCTGCCAGCAAGATGTGGTCGGGCGTGCGGTTTTGCATCGCGGCCGCCTGCAAGAGCAGCTGGAGTTGTCCGCGCACCTTGGATTGACCGATGAACTCGGCAAGAGAGCGTGGTCGGAGGGCTCCCTCGAAGGCGAGTTCGGCATCCGACTCGGGCGTGGGGTTCACGAGCGCATCTGGCTCAATCACGACTTACCTCCCGTGACTGAGGCGGGCCCGAGCGCCGACAACGCGAGCCGCAAGAGCGCGGGCACGTTTTCGCGCTCGGAGTCGGTGGCGGTCGCGAGAGCGTCTTCCACGGCTTGCATCGCGACGCGCTCTTGCCACCCGAGGCCGACGAGGGCGACTGTAACGTTGTCGCTCACGCTCGACGGGCGAGCCACGGCCTGCGCGCGAGCCGACGTGATCGCGAGCTTGCCCGCGAGAGAGACCACGATGAGCTTTGCGGTCTTGGGGCCGATTCCCGAGACCTTGCGGAATGCGGCATCGTCTTCGCGCGCGACGGCACTCGACACCTCGCCAGGGCTCATGGCAGCAAGCACACCGAGCGCACTCTTCGGCCCCACCCCGGTTACGCCGCGCAAGAGGTCGAATACGACGAGCTCGTCGGCCTCGGCAAACCCATAGAGCGCGAGGTCGTCTTCGCGCACGATAAGCGCTGTGCGAATGGATGCCTCGTACCCCACTCGAAGCGACAGTGCGAGTTGAGGCGTCACTTGTACGCTCAGCCCGACTCCGCCGACCTCGATCATGACCGAAGTGCCGGAGGCGGCGAGCACGGTACCGCGCAGCGACGAAATCATGACGTCAGCCTACGAGGAGCCGTCGACCTCTCCGCCCGGTGCCACGCTTCTTGAGCGGGCGTCAGCGGCGCCGAAGGGGCGACGAGCGCCGGACCTTTCCACGCGTGGCAAATGGCGAGTGCGAGTGCATCCGCCGCGTCTGCCGGTCGCGGAATTTCGGTGAGACCGAGTACCTTCGCGACCATGATTCCGACTTGCTTCTTCTCGGCGGCGCCGTACCCCGTGATTGCGGCTTTGACTTCGCTCGGCGTGTGTAAGCCCACCGCGAGACCGCGAGCCGCCGCGAGATGCAGCGCTACGCCGCTCGCTTGAGCGGTGCCCATGACGGTCCGCACGTTGTGTTGCGCGAATACTCGCTCAAGTGCAACCGCGGCGGGGCGATACTCGTCGAGTGCTGCCGCGATTCCCTCGGCGATCGCGAGCAGTCGACGCTCAAGGGGCAGTTCCGGAGGAGTGTAGATAACCCCGACGTACACGAGCGTTGCCGTGCGCGTGCGCGTAACATCCACTATTCCAACTCCGCAGCGCGTGAGCCCAGGGTCGATGCCGAGAACTCGAAGTGTCATGCCCCTAGTCTTGTTCTAACTCCGCTTGAACCTCGGGCGACACGTCGTAATTCGAATATATGTTCTGAACATCGTCTGACTCCTCGAGAGCGTCGATGAGCTTCATTACCTTGCGCGCGACCTCGGCTGTGACCTCCACGGTGAGGTTCGGCACGAACTCCGCCTCCGACGAGTCGTAGTCGATTCCGGCCGCTTGGAGGGCCTCACGAGTTTTCACCAAGTGAGCCGTATCGGTAATGACCTCGAAGCCCGCACCCCGGTCGTGCACATCCTCTGCGCCGGCATCGAGCACCGCGAGCAGAATGTCGTCCTCGGTCACGCCATCGGTCTTTGTGATCGAGATCACGCCCTTGCGGGTGAAGTTGTAGGCCACGCTGCCCGGGTCAGCAAGAGCCCCACCGTTGCGACTCATGAGGGTGCGCACGTCGGCCGCGGCGCGGTTCTTGTTGTCGGTGAGACACTCGACGAGCAAGGCGACACCGGCGGGACCGTAGCCCTCGTACATGATCGTCATGTAGTCGACAGCTTCGCCGAGCTGGCCGGAGCCGCGCTTGACCGCAGAGTCGATGTTCGAGTTCGGAACCGACGTCTTTTTGGCCTTCTGGATCGCATCGACAAGGGTCGGGTTGCCAGAAAGGTCGGCGCCGCCCATCTTTGCTGCAACCTCAATGTTTTTGATGAGTTTGGCGAAGGACTTCGCGCGACGCGAGTCTTTGATCGCCTTCTGGTGCTTAGTGGTTGCCCACTTGGAATGCCCTGACATGGTCAACATTCTAGGTCTGCAAACGCACCCCGGCGCTCCGAAGCTCGAGCGCGGCAAGACCGCGCATGACGGTTTCGTCACCGCGGCGCCACGCTGCCATGGGGTTCGCGTCGACACTCGCGAGCGCCGCGACGTTTTGATTCGCGAGCGCGCGCAGCGCGAGCAGGTCGATCCCTGCCTCGGTCGAAAGCACTTGTTGCGCCCGCCGAGCATCTCGTGCAAAGCGGATGCGCGGCACGAGCCACACGAGCAGAATCATCACGATCGGCAGAGCGGCGATCCCGATGCCGAGCGTGAGCGCGAGTTGATTGACGGCCTCTTGCTGGCTCTGACCCGCCGCCTCGAGCGCGGCGCCCGCTTCGCTCGCTCCGTCGAAAGGCACCCTGATTCCCCCACCAATCAGCGGGAGGCCCCCCAGCGTGTTACCGACATCGACCATCGTTTTGCGAAACCCTGCACCCGCATCCTC
>JANOOQ010000065.1:0-3526 GCA_031421515.1 Leifsonia sp. | reverse complement strand
CCACTCGAGCTTTTGCTGCTCGGTTCCACTACGGAAGATGGGCATGGCGCCGAGACCCACGCCCGCCTCGAGCGTCACGGCGATCGACTGGTCGGCGCGCGCGAGTTGTTCAACGGCGATGCACAACGAAACGTAGTCCTTGCCTTGGCCGCCGTACTCGACGGGGAACGGGAGGCCAAACAAGCCCATGTCGCCCATCGAAGCGATGATGTCGTACGGCAGCTCGCGCTTCGTGTCGTACTCGTACGCGGCGGGAGCGACGACAGAATCGGCGAAGTCGCGCACGGTGTCGCTCAGCTTGCGTTGCTCGTCGGTGAGCTCGATGTTCATGATTCTCCTTCGTGGGGACTGATTCGTGCCACGACCTGGTCGACTGAGACCTGATCGCCCGCGGAGACCGTGACGGTCACCACTCCGGCGACGGAAGCGAGCATCGTGTGCTCCATCTTCATCGCCTCGATCGTGAGGAGGGGCTGGCCCACCTCGACGACGGTTCCTGAAACCGTCGCGACCGCGACGACTGTTCCTGGCATGGCTGCGCGCACGTCGGGACTCACGGCACCCGCGACTCGCGTGAGCGTCGCTCGGTGAGCCGCGAGTCGCTCGGCGCGAGACGGAGAGCGCAACACAAAGGTTTCGCCCGCGCGAGCGAGCCACGTCGTGCCCGCGCTCCGCGCGAACCGGAACGTCGAACTCACGCCATCGAGCTCAACGGTTGCCGAGTCTTCGGTTCGAGAAAACTTTGCATCGAAGCGGTGCCCAGCGATCGTGACTTCTGCCGCCTCGGCGGTTCCGTCAACCGCGACGTGCGCGCCCGCGAAGTACTCGGCGGGGCGGTGAATGCCGAGCCGCCATCCACTCGGCTGGCCCCACAGTTCGGCGCCCTCCCATCGGTCGGCGTGCTCGAGCATTGCCGCAGTGGCTAGCGCCGCGGCATCCGGAACCGAAGTCTCGAGGCTCGCAAGCATGCGCTCTATGAGTCCCGTGTCGAGACGCCCGGCTCGCACGTCGTCGTCCGCGAGTAGTGAGCGCAGAAACGACTGGTTCGTGCGAACGCCGAGCACGACCGTCGATTCGAGAGCCGCGTCAAGTCGCGCGAGAGCTTCTTCGCGATCGGCGCCCCACGCGATGATCTTTGCGAGCATCGGATCGTAAGCGGATGCCACGACCGAACCCACGACGATGCCACTATCCACTCGCACGCCCTCGCCGACCGGCTCGTGTAGCGCAAGCACCGTACCGGTCGCGGGAAGAAACCCGGCCGCGGGGTCCTCGGCGTACAGCCGCGCCTCGATCGCGTGGCCGCTCAAGACCACGTCGTGCTGCTCGATCGTAAGCGGCTCCCCCGCCGCGATGCGCACTTGCCACTCGACGAGGTCGAGGCCCGTGACGAGCTCTGTTACGGGGTGCTCGACTTGCAGTCGCGTGTTCATCTCCATGAAAAAGAACTCGCCGGGCGCCTCGTCAGACACGAGAAACTCGACCGTGCCCGCGCCGCGATAGTCGACACTTCGAGCGACTTCACACGCGGCCTCGCCGATCGCCGCGCGCGCCGCGTCGTCGAGCAAAGGCGACGGAGCCTCTTCGATGACCTTCTGGTTGCGGCGCTGCAGAGAACACTCGCGCTCTCCCAAGTGGATGACGCGGCCGAACGAATCGGCGAGCACTTGCACCTCGATGTGCCGTGGGGAGCGCACAAGCCGCTCGAGCAAGAGCGCATCGTCACCGAACGCTTTCGCTGCAACACGCCTGGACGCCTCGAGCGCTGCAGGTAGATCAGCGGCGCGCTCGGCGACCGACATGCCCTTGCCGCCGCCACCCGCCGAGGGCTTGATGAGCAGCGGAAACCCAACACCGGCGGCGGCCGTGATGAGCTGCGCGTCGGTCATTCCCGCGGAACCCGCGCCGGGAATCACGGCGACCCCGCGAGCGCTCACGTGCTCCTTCGCGCGGATCTTGTCACCCATCGCCTCGATGGCGTCGATGCCGGGGCCGATGAACACGATGCCCGCGGCCTCGCACGCGCGCGCGAACTCCACGTTTTCGCTCAAGAATCCGTAGCCCGGGTGAATTGCTTGCGCGCCGCTGCGAACCGCCGCCTCTATGACGGCGGGTATCGAGAGGTAGCTCTCGGTTGCAGGCGCGGGGCCGATTCGGATCGCGGCATCCGCTAGGGAAACATGCTTCGCATCGCGATCGGCATCGCTGTAGACGGCGACCGAGCGGATACCCATCGCGCGCAAGGTGCGTATGACTCTGCACGCGATCTCGCCGCGATTGGCGACGAGCACGGTCTCGAAGAGCCCCATCCCCATCCCCGTCACATCCGGAACAGGCCGAAGCCCGGCTCGGGTAGCGGCACGCGCGAGCACACGTCGAGCGCGAGGCCCAGCACCGTGCGGGTGTCGGCGGGGTCGATGATTCCGTCGTCCCACAATCGGGCCGTCGAATAGTACGGGCTGCCTTGCGTCTCGTATTGCTCGCGGATGGGCGCCTCGAACGCCTCGCGATCAAACTCGCCGCCCTGGTCCGCTTTCACGGTCGACAAGACCGACGCCGCTTGCTGGCCGCCCATGACCGAGATGCGTGCGTTCGGCCACATCCACAAGAAGCGAGGCGAGTACGCGCGGCCGCACATCGAGTAGTTACCCGCGCCGAACGAGCCGCCGATCACGACCGTGAGCTTCGGCACTCGCGTCGTCGCGACGGCCGTCACCATCTTCGCGCCGTTCTTGGCGATGCCGCCGGCCTCGGCGTCGCGCCCAACCATGAAGCCCGAAATGTTCTGCAGAAACACGAGCGGAACACCTCGCTGATCGCACAACTCGATGAAGTGTGCGCCCTTGAGGGCCGACTCACTGAAGAGCACGCCGTTGTTTGCGACGATGCCGACGGGATGCCCGTGCAGGCGAGCAAATCCGGTGACCAAGGTCGCGCCGTACTCAGCCTTGAACTCGTGAAACTCGCTGCCGTCGACGAGCCGAGCAATCACTTCGTGCACGTCGTATGGAGATTGCACATCCGGCGGAATCACCGAGTACAACCCCGACTCGACCGCGGGTGGTCGGCTCTCGATGACCTCCCACGCGGGGGCGGCGGGCCTCGGCAACGTGCTTACGATGTCCCGCACGATCGACAACGCGTGCGTGTCGTCGTCGGCGAGATGGTCTGTGACTCCCGAGACGCGCGAGTGAGTATCGCCGCCGCCGAGCTCCTCCGCCGTCACGACCTCGCCGATCGCGGCCTTCACGAGCGGTGGACCCCCGAGAAAGATCGTGCCTTGATTGCGCACGATCACGGTCTCGTCACTCATCGCGGGAACATACGCGCCACCCGCCGTGCACGACCCCATGACTGATGCGATTTGCGGGATGCCCGCAGCCGACATCCGCGCCTGGTTGAAGAAGATTCGACCGAAGTGATCCCGGTCGGGAAACACTTCGTCTTGCAGGGGAAGGAACGCGCCCCCCGAATCGACGAGGTAGATGCACAGCAACCGGTTCTCGAGAGCGACCTCTTGAGCTCG
>JANOOQ010000064.1:0-1954 GCA_031421515.1 Leifsonia sp. | reverse complement strand
GCAATTGAGTGTGCAGCCGACCTGGCTTGAAACACATAGCGTCCCCCGATCGGCATCGGGAATGAACACCATCTCATATTCTTGCGCATCGTCGGCGCGTAGCAACCACTTGCGCGTACCATCAATCGAAACCTGCGCCTGCACAACCTCCGGGCGGCCAATAACAAAACGGTCGGCAAGCCAGGGCCGCATCGTCTTGGCAATGTCGGTCATCGCGTCGAACGTTGTCACGCCGCGGTGATATATCCAGTGAAACACCTGCTTTGACCGCAGCTTCGCCGCCTTCTGGTCAAGCTGCGATTCCAGAAACAGTTCCCGGATTTGCAAATGACTGAGCCCCATCAGGTCAATACGCCCATCGCCGCGCGGAGTGATGGCGCGCGGAATGGTGACGGGGTCAATATGGCCGGGAATTTGCATGATGGCCGCGCCTATAGGAGGGATTCGGCAGAAATGCCAGTGGAGCTATTTCCTGTCACACCCCAAGGCAGCCGCATCAATCGCGCTGGGTGCGCCGCGCAGAGTATAAGCATCGACAATCGAACGCCCATCGCGGCCAATGCTCTCAACGCTGAGCGAGGTGGCACTGCGCATCGCTGCGATGATGGCCAGATCCATGCGGCGGTCGGTGGCCCAGCCGCTGCTGCCTTCACCTTTCAGGCGGAAACGGCGGCCGCCGGCGCTCAAGGTAATGACGCTGTTGGCGGAGCGCTCGCGCGAAAGGCGGACGTAGATTTGGTGGCTGACGCCGCGTTTCGGCCAGAAGCCGATGGCGAGATAGGCTTTGAGGTCGGGCGTGCCGACGGATTCTTCAGGGGCCGCGATGGCGTAGCAACGCGGGGTTTCGGCGTCGCGGAATGCGGCCCAGCTTTGGTAGACGCCAAGGCGGTCTTTGGCGATAACGGGGCTAGCGAGCATAACACCCAAGATAAAAATTCCCGTTCGTGTCGAGCGTATTCGAGACACCCATCCGCCAAGCACTCCCTCGCGGCATCTCGTCTTCAGCAGAAGGCTGAAGTTTATCCTGAGCGCCCGCCCTGCGGGCAGTCGAAGGGCTCGATGCGAACGGAGAAAACTACGGAGTGTGGCGATCACGCCCGCTCCCCCGCGCCCGCGCCGTCGATTACCAGTTCCTCAACGCCGTCGCGCACCATTACCATGCTGCCTTGCGCCAGCGAAGGTGCGACAGGCGCGCCAAAGCCTGTCAAATCGGGCAGGCCCAGTAACAACCCACGCAATACCCGCGCCGTCATGCCGTGGCTGATGATCAGCATATCGCACCCGAAATCCTGCTCACTCAACCATTCGCGCAACCGGGCGGCGACCGCCTTGTAATCCTCTCCACCCGGAGCGACGATTTTGAACAGCTTATGCTCGGCATCGATCAGCGCGCTCAAATCGGGAAACAGCTCGTGATAATACCGCCCTTCCCATTCGCCGACGTCGATTTCGCGCAGACGTAGGTCGGTAATGTGGGCGTGCCAATCGGCATGGATTTCGGCGACGACCAAGGCCAACGTCTGCAACGTCCGCCCACTCGGCGACGCGACCAGCTTGAGCGATGCCGCGTTGCTGACATGGTTACGCAGCGCCTCGCCCATCCGCACAGCTTGCTCGCAGCCATCGCGTGTCAGCGGCGTGTGCGCATCCATACCCTGCATGCGGCCCACCGCGTTGAACACTGTCTCGCCGTGACGCGCGATAAACAGCCTTTTTCCCCCGGTTCGTATCATCGCAGCGCTTATTCCACAGCTTATTGCACATGGCAAAAGCTATCGGCTTGCCCTTATGGACATTATGGGTAAGGAAGAACTGCCGGAAACTGGCGATTTTGTTGAGGGTGGACCGTGCGGTAGCGCGGCAAAAGACAGGATAGACCGATTATATGAGAGCCACAATCGAGCGCGCGACCCTGCTGAAAAGCCTGAGCCACGTCCAGTCGGTGGTGGAGCGG
>JANOOQ010000063.1:0-4823 GCA_031421515.1 Leifsonia sp. | reverse complement strand
CGACGGCACGGTCGCATTCACTGGATCCCAGAACCTCATTGACTCCAGCTATAACAAGAAGGGCAACATCCGTCGCGGGCTGCACTGGAAAGACCTCATGGTGCGCTTCGAAGGGCCTATCGTCTCGGGCATCAATGCGCTCTTCGTGACCGACTGGTACAGCGAGACCGACGACATGCTCATGCGTGAGTTTGACGACACCGAACCGATTTTCACGCGTGAGCCGCTCGACGCCCAAGTCGTTCCGAGCGGGCCGGGGTTCGCGGGCGAAAACAACCTGCGACTCTTCAACTCACTGCTCTACGCAGCGGTCAAGAAGGTCATCATCACGAGCCCCTACTTCGTGCCGGACGACTCGATGCTCTACGCGATCACAACCGCCGCGCAAAGCGGTCTCGATGTGCAGCTCTTCGTATCCGAGGTCGGCGACCAATTGATGGTCTACCACGCGCAGCGAAGCTACTACGAGCAGCTTTTGCGCGCGGGAGTGCGCATCTGGCTCTTCCCTGCGCCGACCGTTTTACACGCCAAGCACTTCACGATCGACGACGAAGTCGCCGTGATCGGGTCAAGCAATATGGACATGCGCTCGTTCAGCCTGAACCTCGAGATCTCGGTTATGGTTCGCAGCAAGGCGTTCGTCGAAGACATGCGCGAACTCGAAGAGAGCTACCGATCAGCGAGTCGAGAACTCACTTTGGATGAGTGGATGAACCGTCCCAGAGGTTCCGCGATCCTCGACAACATCATGCGGCTCACGTCGGCCGTGCAGTAGCTGTAGCACGCGGCTAGCGGGGCAACGCTAGTTTCCCACGCGCGTACTCGCCGAGAGTGCACAAATGGGCATTTCGTCGGGCGGCCAAGTGCGCATTTCTGCGCACTCGCGAGGACTAACGACGCTCGGGGCGACGCGACAGGGGCTAGCGACGCCGAGGGCGGCCGGGCGCCATGGGGCGCAGGACAGAGGCCTTCGTCTAGCGGCCGTTCGACACCGCGACCATCTCATCGCGCGGAACGACCTTGACGCGCGTGCGCCCCTGGGGCTCCCCAAGCGACAACTCGTGTGCATCCAGATTGCGCCACCCGTCGAGATTCGTGAAGTCGACATTGCGGCTCTTGAGCAACTCGACGATCGCTTCTACCTCGGGATGCACGGGCGACCACCAATTCGATTGGTCGTTGATCACGTGCTTGATCGTTTCCATCGCGTCACTCTTGGTGTGGCCGATGAGACCGACAGGGCCGCGCTTGATCCACCCCGTCGCGTAGACGCCGTTGACGGGTTGGTGCGAGTCGTCGACGACTTTGCCTTCGCGGTTCGGGATGATGCCGTGCCGCGAGTCAAACGGAACGCCATCGAGCGGCGACCCGAAGTAGCCCACCGCGCGGTACACCGCTTGCACGGCCACATCACGAAGCACGCCCGTGCCACGAACGCCGCCTGCGCCGTCCGGCTCGGTGCGCTCGAACCGAAGCCCCTCGACGCGATCGGCGCCAAGCACTTCCACGGGCTTAGCGAAGAAGTGCAAGTGCAAGCGTCGCGAAAAACCGGTTTGCGGATCATCCCGCCACTTGCGGAAAATCTTGTCGAGCACGAGCACTTGCTTGTTCGTCTCGATCGCGAGCTTCGACGCTTCGTCGTAATCGAAGTCCTCTTCGTAAACGACGATGTCGACGTCGTCGAGCTCGCCGAGCTCGCGCAGCTCGAGCGGCGTGAACTTCACTTGCATGGGTCCACGGCGACCGAAGACGTGAACGTCGGTGACCACAGACGCCTTGAGCCCCTCGTAGACATTCGCGGGGATCTCGGTCGGCAGCAGATCGTCCGCGTGCTTCGCGAGCAAGCGTGCGACATCTAGTGCGACGTTGCCATTGCCGACTACGCCGACGGATGCCGCATCGAGCGGCCACTCGCGCGGAAAGTCCGGGTGCCCGTCGTACCAACTGACGAAGTCGGCGGCACCGTAGCTACCGGGCAGTTCGATTCCGGGGATCGCGAGCGGGGCATCCCGAATCGCACCCGTCGAAAAGATCACGGCGTTGTAGTGCTTCTTGAGGTCGTCGAGCGTGATGTCGCGGCCGAAGAGCACGTTGCCGAAGAGGCGGATTTGCCCCGAGTCGAGCACGTCGCGAAGGGCCGTAACGATTCCCTTGATGCGCGGATGATCGGGCGCGACGCCGTAGCGCACGAGACCATACGGGGCGGGAAGTTGCTCGAACAAGTCGATCGACACGTCGAATTGCTTCTCTGCCTTGAGCAAGATGTCGGCCGCGTAAATGCCCGCGGGGCCAGCGCCGACGATGGCGAGGCGCAGCTTCTTATTCGTCACTAGTTGGAACGCTCCACAATCGTCTCGGCGAATTGGGTGAGTGCTTTCTTGACCGGTCCCTCCGGCAGGGGCGAAAGCGCTTCGACGGCTTCTCGCGACCACCGGTGCGCTTCGGCGAGCGTCTCGGCAGTGACGGCGTGGTCGCGCAACTCGGCGATCGCAGCCGTGACTTCGGCATCGTCGAGGTCGTGGGCGGATGTCACTTCGCGCTCGATGCGCTCCAAGAGGTTCGCTGCACTCGAGTCGGTCAGCGCGAGCCGGCGCAGAAACAGCAGCGGAAGAGTCGCGACGCCCGCTCGCAAATCGGTGCCGGGGGTCTTACCCGTGTCATTCACTTCCGACGCAAGATCGATGACATCGTCGATGAGCTGGAACGCGACGCCGATCTTCTCGCCGAACTCTGAGAGGGGCGCCCGATACTCGTGGGGCGCGTTCGAGAAGATCACACCCACTTCCGCGGCGGCCGCGATGAGCGAGCCCGTCTTGTCGGTGAGAACCTGGATGTAGTGCTCGATGGGATCCTCGTCGGCGCGCGGCCCGATCGTCTCGTGCAATTGTCCGAGGCACAAGCGCTCGAACGTCTCGGCTTGCAGCGCGAGAATCCGCTCTCCCAATCGCGCACCGAGCTTGCTCGCGCGAGCGAACAGCAAGTCACCCGTGAGGATCGCGACGGAGTTTCCCCATACGTTCTGCGCGCTCGGAACGCCTCGCCGGCTCGGTGCATCGTCCATGACGTCGTCGTGGTAGAGCGACGCGACGTGGGTAATCTCGATGGCTTGAGCCGCGAGGATTACGTCGGGGGTGTTGCCTTCGCCGAGTTGCGCGGTAAGCAGCGTGAGCATCGGGCGAACGCGCTTGCCGCCCGCTTCGAGGAGGTAGCGGCTCGTGACATCCGCTATCTCATCGGCAAATTGCATCTGGTCGAGAAGGCCAGCTTCAACCGTCTCGAGGCCTTGCTCGAGTGCGTCGGCGAACCTGCGCTCGTCGCTCGACGCGAAGAGCTTTTCGCCGAGCCCGAGTGATGAACTGAGTGTGTTACTCCTGCGCACGAGAGGCGTCGTCACGGCGTAACCGTCTTGATCGGTTGCGTGTGCTCCTTGCGCTTTGCGACTGATGCGAGCACTTCTGCATCGACGGGCTTGCGACCACGGTGCAGTGCGACGATCCCCGCCGTGAGGTTGCGGTACGCGACGCGAATGAAGCCTGCGGCTCGCACCCACTGGCTCAACTCGCCCTGATCGGGCCACTCGCGAATCGACTCGGCGAGGTAGGAATATGCTGCGGGGTTGGAGCTCGCGCGATCGGCGACGAGAGGCATGACGTACTTCAGGTAGGTCCAATAGGTCGCGCGCAAAATCGCGACGGGCGGCTTCGAGAACTCGCAAATCACGAGCCGACCGCCGGGCTTGAGCACTCGATACATCTCGCTCAACGCAGCCTTGGGATCGTTGATGTTGCGAAGCCCGAAGCTGATCGTGACGGCGTCGAACTCGTTGTCACCGAACGAAAGCTTTTGCGCGTCGGCCTCGACGAACTCGATGTTCTTGTGCTTTCGTCGACCCTCGGCAATCATGCCTGGCGAGAAGTCGACTGCGATCACACGAGCGCCGTTGCGCTGCAGGGCGCTCGAGCTCGTGCCAGTGCCGGCCGCGATGTCGAGAATTAGCTCGCCATCGACAGGGGCAACGGCGCGCACGACTGCGGCTCGCCACAGCATGGCGTTGCCGCCCGAGAGCACCGCGTTTGTGCGGTCGTAGTGCTTGGCGACGCCGTCGAACATGCCCGAGACGTCCTCGGGTCGCTTGTTCATATCAGCCTTGGCCACGACTCAAGTCTAGGCTCTTCGCCGGGAGTGATTCTGAGCCCGCGAGTACGCTGGATGATGTGACCCTCCCCGTGTTGACCGCGAGCACTGAGCGCGTCGCCGATATGGGTGCCCTCGTGTCTTTGCTGTCGGCCGGGCATCCGCTCGCCTTCATTCGCGGCAACGATGGCGTGATCGGTTTGGGCGAAGCGTTACGGCTCACGTTCAGCGGGCCGTCGAGGATTTCGGATGCCGCTGCCGCTTGGCGCGCGATCTCCGAAGCATCGTCGACCACCGACCCGGTGGAGTTGCCCGGCACTGGCCTCGTCGCGATCGGGAGCTTTTCGTTCGCCGACGACTCGGCCGCCGAGAGCGTGCTCATCGTGCCACGCGTTGTCATCGGACGTCGCGATGGGGTGAGTTGGGTGACGGTCGTGTCCGGTGAGCTGCCCCCCGCCGAACCGCTTGGTCCACCGTTTTCGGCTTCGTTCAGGCCCGGCGCGATGACGCCTTCGTCTTATCGCTTGTGTGTGGATGGGGCGCTCGCTCGCGGGCTCGACAAGGTCGTTGTCGCGCGCGACCTCGTGGCGACCATCCCGGCCGGCGCGGATCTGCGCCTGCCCCTCGGTCGCTTGAACTCCGCCTACCCCGAGACCTTCACGTTCGCGGTCGACGGCCTCATGGGCGCG
>JANOOQ010000062.1:0-4280 GCA_031421515.1 Leifsonia sp. | reverse complement strand
GTGACGAAGTTAATCTCGTGGTCTCCAACGGACGAATTGTGATTCCGGATGTCACGGGCATGGCGATCGCGGCCGCGAATGCGGCCCTCACACCGCTCCAGCTCACGATCAAGATCAACAGCGACTTGGGCTGCTCGGGTGGAACCGTGGCAGATCAGTCGATCGTGGGAGAGCAGCCGCAGAAGTCCACTATTACGCTGCGTATCTGCGTAGGTTAATGCAGTCGGCTAGGACAGCTTCACGAGGGGAGTGAGTCCTCGCGCGGTTACCGCGGCCTCGGGTAGGCCAGCGACCGCAAGCCAATTGCCGAGCATCCGGTATCCACCTTCAGTGAGTACCGATTCAGGGTGAAATTGCACACCGAAAATTGGCAGCGATTCGTGACGCTCACCCATGATGACGCCGCCCTCCGTGCGCGATGTCACGATGAGGTCGGCAGGAACCGTCGAGTCAACGACCGCAAGCGAGTGGTAGCGAGTCGCGGTGAAGGGTTGAGGCACACCTTCGTAGAAGGCGCTCTGATCGTGGTGAATAAGCGACGTCTTGCCGTGCATGAGCTCGTCGGCGTGAGTCACAGTTGCGCCCATCGCTTCGGCGATCGCTTGGTGACCGAGGCACACCCCGAGCAGCGGTTGCCCGGACTCGAGCACTGCCTTGACGATCGGGATGCTCGTTCCGGCGGCCGCGGGGGTGCCGGGGCCCGGCGACAGCAGCACGGCGTCGTACTCGCGGATGACGCTCGCCGCGTCATCCGCAGAGAACGCGTCATTGCGAACGACGGTCGTCTCGGCGCCTAGCTGGAGCAAGTACCCGTTAAGCGTGTAAACAAAGCTGTCGTAATTGTCGACAACGAGTACGTGCGTCATTGGCCCTCCACGGTTACTTCGAGCTGAGGGAACATCTCCTGCACCCATGGAAAGACCCAAGAGACGCACACGTAAAGCACTGCAGCCGCGGCAACGATCAAGATGATCGCGCGAACCCACGCCGGGCCAGGCAAAATGCGCCACAACGCCGCGTACATTAGCCGACCGCCGCTGATGCTTGAGCGGCCGGAGAAAGCTCAGGTGGCGGGCCACCGGCTCGCGGGTACCACGTGTCAAACACGCTGTAAGTGATGATGCGTTCGGCGGCGGTGAGCTTCGGGTTGCAGCTCGTCACGGTGAGGATCCGATCGCCCGCGGTCGCGCCCTCCGCTTGTGGCACTGGCGATAGCACTCCGATACCCGTTGGCATCACGTATTCGAGCGATCTGAACTCATACCGATACCACCCATCCTCGGTTTCGATGTAGATGCTGTCGCCGACTTGAAGATTTGCGATGTCACCGAGCGGGGCACCCCAGCCCGTTCGGTGTCCTGCGAGCGCGACGTTGCCAATAGCCCCTGGCATTTGAGTGCCGGGGTAGTGGCCGATGCCTTGGTTAAGCACATCCTTTACTCCGACGCCCTCGGCGATCGGTCGCGAGTAGTCGGCACCGAATCGCGGGACGATGAGGTTTGCAAATCTCACGGCGTTTTCGGGTGCGGCGATAACGAGCGGCTCGCCGGGATCGGGTCGGTCGACGGGCGCTGGCGCCGCAGATTCGCCGCGATCCCACTGCTGACTTTGTTCGACCGCGGCAGTCTGCTGCTCCGCTCCCTCGACGAGGTCATTGAGCCACAATTGCCAGCCGAGAAAGAGCAAGACGAAGACACCTGCAGTGATGAGCACTTCGCCCATCACACCGAGGATGCTCGTGCGTGCTCGACGTTCAGAGCGCCGTCGCGCGACTCGTCCGTCGGGTAGAACCATAGCCTCGATTCTAAGTCGTGAATCGCTCGGGTATCACAGGTTCTACCAAGGACTCCCCGCCTCAATCAGGCTAGAATCTCTTTCATGGCTCGAACCGCACGCACCTCAACTGACCGCACTGTAGAGACTCGCTCGGGTGAACCCGCGCCGAACGCCGTCTGGTTCAAGCCGGTCATGTTCGGCTTCATGCTGCTCGGCTTGGTCTGGATCATCGTGTTCTACGTAAGCGGAAGCACACTTCCGATCCCGGATCTCGGCTCGTGGAACATCCTCATCGGGTTCGGCATCATGTTCGTCGGCTTTCTCATGACTACCCGCTGGCGCTAATCGCTTCGAGAACTACACCGGTGTAGTTATACCCACTGTGGACGAGCTGTGGATAACTTTTTGCTATCCGACATACAGTCGTGCAACCGTGAGCGCCACGAGCGCCGCGACGATGCCCGCCACTAACACCACCTGAATCGATCGCTGATCCGCTCGACGCGTGCGGACAAACACGAGCGCCACGGCGCACCCAGCGATGAGGCCGCCAACGTGCGCTTGCCACGAGATGTTGAATCCGGGCAAGAACCCAATCACAAGGTTGATGCCGATAAGAATGAGCAACTGGATGTTGTTGCCCCCGAGCTTTCGCTGAATCACAAAGAACGCCCCGAGAAGCCCAAAGATTGCTCCTGAGGCGCCGAGAACCGCTGTGCTCGGAGCGAGCCACAATACGGCGACGGAGCCCCCAAATCCGCTGATCATGTAGAGGGCAAAAAAACGTCTTCGATCCAAGAGCCGCTCGAGAATCGGCCCGAATACGAAAAGCGAGTACATGTTGAACAGCACGTGCAAGATCGAGCTCGGCGAGTGCGCAAACATCGAGGTGATCATTCGCCACGGTTGGGCGTACGTGAATGGCGGGTAGTAGATAAGCGCTTGAGTCACGGCGGTGCCTACAAATATCTGTAGCAGATACACGAGCACACACAGCGCAATGATCGAGTACGTAACGACCGGTCGATTGCTATTGGGCCGGAACGCCGTGATGATCGCGGGCTTTCGTCGCGGAACGGATGCTCGCGCCTCCCTCACGCACTCGGGGCAATGCACACCGACCGCCGCTTGAGTCTGACAGTCCGTGCATACCGTTCGTCCGCAGCGCTGACAGAGAATATAGCTCTGGCGCGTGGGATGGCGGTAACAGAAGTTGTGCGATGAATCCGCCGCACTCGACATGCCGCTCAGCCTTCGACGATGGTGAGGCTCTCGATCACGACGTCGGAAAGCGGCTTGTCGCGAGCATCCGTGTCCACCGCCTCGATTGCGTCTACGACCCGCTTGGAGCCGTCGTCGGCAACGACGCCGAAAATCGTGTGCTTGCCTTGCAACCACGGAGTCGGCGCGGTTGTGATGAAGAATTGCGAACCGTTGGTTCCCTTGCCGCCGCGGGTTCCCGCATTCGCCATCGCGAGAACGTATGGCTCGGCGAACGTCAGTTCGCCGTGAATCTCGTCGTCAAACTCGTAGCCGGGTCCGCCAATGCCTTGACCCAGAGGGTCACCGCCCTGAAGCATGAATTGCTTGATGATGCGGTGGAACACGACACCGTTGTAGAGCGGGTCATGTGACACTTTGCCGGTCTCCGGGTGCGTCCACTCTTTCGTCCCCGCGGCAAGGCCCGTGAAGTTCGCGACTGTCTTGGGCGCGTGGTTTCCGTACAGGTTGAGAGTGATTGTTCCGAGGTTCGTCTTCATGGTGGCGACCGAGGTGTGAAGTGACATGAAGCCAATTCTTACACGAGGTGGCAGTATGAGAGTGTCCACTAGCCACTGATGGAGGTTTCCCCATGGCACTCTCGCGCAAGCGCCAGAAAGAGCTCAACCGACTCAAGAGTCAAGCCGAAGATCTGTGGGATGACCAGAAGGAACTGCTCGAGCACGCGTCACGAGTGGTCCGCGACGCGAGCCGCCAAGCCGCCAACTTTGCGCGCGAAGAAGTATCGCCTCGCGTGCGCGACACGTACGAAGACCGCGTTCGGCCCGCCGTGCGATCTGGCGTCGCCGGCGCTCGATCAGCGGCAATCGGCACGCGCGACAAGCTCATCGAAGATGTGCTGCCCGCGATGTCGTCGGCTCTCGGCACAGCTCTCGCCGCAATCGAGGTCGCCAAAAACAAGCACGTGCGCGAAGCGATTAGTCGCGCCACCAAGATCGGTACCGACATGGGCACGCGCGCTGGCCTCATCAAACCGAAGCAACCGGGTCCGGGCCGCTACATTCTGATCGGCATCGGGGTCGTCGCGACTCTCGCGGTTGCGTACGCTGCGTGGCAAACTCTGCGCGCGGATGACGATCTCTGGATCGACGACGAACCGGAGTCCACGCCCGGAATGTAATCACCAAAGCAATACGCTGTTGCCCCAATTAGCCAACAGAAGAAGGGCACCTCCCTCACGGGTGGTGCCCTTCATTTTGTGGAGCCTAGGGGAATCGAACCCC
>JANOOQ010000061.1:0-7025 GCA_031421515.1 Leifsonia sp. | reverse complement strand
GTCGCGAAGAAAGAACTCGAAGCCCTCAAGATCATCGCCGAGAAGGCCTTCAACGAAGCGCAGGCCGCGTCGAACGCTGCGGCAGCAGCTCTCGACGAGCAGCTCGCGAACCAGGCAACCCTCGAACAGCAACTCATCGTGCTCAGGGAACGTCGTGCCGCGACGGAGGCCGACTACCTCGCGGGTGTGCGCGAACGCATCGGTACGGGCGCGAGTCTCGACGCCGGCGAGATCAGCCTGTCGGGGTGGGCTCGGCCCGCGGCCGGGCGCATCACGGACTCGTTTGGTCCGCGCATCCACCCGGTATTCGGAGGCTACAGCTTTCACCGCGGCACAGACATTGGCGCGGGTTGCGGAGCGAACATCTATGCGGCATCGGGCGGCACGGTCGTCTACGCGGGCTACAACGGCGGTTTGGGCAACTTCATCCTGATCGATCACGGTGGCGGAATCGCGACGGGCTATGCGCACATCATGAGCGGCGGAATCCTCGTGCGATATGGGCAAAGCGTCGACGTCGGCACCCACATCGCGGAGATCGGCACGACGGGCACGTCGACCGGCTGCCACTTGCACTTCGAGGTTCGAGTCAACGGAACCGCGACCGACCCCGTGCCGTTCATGGCCAACCAGGGAATCACGATTGGGTGATCGGCGCACAGCTTTAGCCGTCGTCGTTGCCAGTGCTTTACTGTTGACGACGGCTTTGAGCGGGCCTGCGTACGCCGTCGAGTATCCGTCGTGGGATGACGTCGAGAACGCGCGAGAAGACGAAGCCGCAACGCGTACCGCGATCGACGAGATCGAGGGATACCTCGTCAAGCTTGAGCGGGCCGCCGCCGAGTTAGGGCACGTCGTTCAAGTCAAGAGCGAGGAGTACAACATCGCTCGCGATGCGCTTGACGTGGCATCCACTCGGGCGGATCTCTTGT
The DNA here is from genome assembly GCA_031421515.1 of Leifsonia sp. Taxonomy (GTDB): domain Bacteria; phylum Actinomycetota; class Actinomycetes; order Actinomycetales; family Microbacteriaceae; genus Rhodoglobus. Next base: position 6,093 of record JANOOQ010000061.1, on the reverse strand, counting down.
CAGAGCAGGCTCAGGATGCCCGGCGCACGGCCTCGGCCTCGAAGCGCCTTGCGGGGCAACTCGCAGCCCACATTGCGCGCTCGGGCGGCGCGAGCCTGAGCGTAACCTTGTTTCTGGCGCCCAACACGGACGACCTGCTGGGCTCACTCGGCACGATGTCGAAACTCACGGAGCAATCGACCGCGATCTACCGACAGGCGACCGTCGACGCGAACCGGGCGCAGTCCCTCACGGATCAGGCGGTCGTAGCGAAAGCCGAGCGCGCAGAGTTATCGGATGCCGCGCAAGTAGCTCTCGATGAGGCGCAAGTCGCGGCCGAGCAAGCGCGGGCACAAGCGCAAGCCCAGCAAGCCGCATCCGATCAGCTGTACGAGCAACTCGCGACGCTCAAGGGAACCACGGCCGCGATCGAGGCTGACTACCTCGCCGGCCTCGCCGACCCGGGCATTCCCACCCCGACCCCTACGACTCCGGGCTCGACGCCCACGCCGAGCCCCCCGGCACCGAACCCGACACCGACTCCCACGAAGCCACCGCCGGCGCCCACTCCTCCTCCCGCGCCGACCTCGGCCGCGGCGGGCGCAATCGCCTTTGCGACGGCGCAAATCGGTGACATGTACCAGTTCGGCGGCTCAGGCCCCAACGTGTGGGACTGCTCGGGACTCACGCGAGCTGCGTACGCATCCGTCGGCGCCTACATCGGCACGCACTCGGCGACGAATCAATACAACACGATGGCGAGCTCGGGGCGACTCGTTCCGTTGGGTTCCAGGATTGCTGGCGACTTGCTCTTCTACTCCGACGGTGGATCGACGTCGTCGTCCAAGTACCACGTCGCCATTTACATCGGCAATGGCTACATGATCGAGGCGCCGTACGAGGGTCAACCCGTGCGAATACGCCCGGTGAGATCCGGCGACCTCGTGCCGTACGCGGGTCGCCCGACGAACTAGCTAGTGCCCCTCGGCCTTGAGCTTCTCGATGCCGGCTTGCACGATGGCTTCGGCTTCCGCGGCGTCGCCCCAGCCTTCGACCTTGACCCACTTGCCGGGCTCGAGGTCTTTGTAGTGTTCGAAGAAGTGTTGGATCTCTTGCTTCGTGAAGTCCGGGATGTCGCCGATGTCCTGAATGTGGGCCCACCGAGGGTCTTTCGCCTGCACGCAAATGACTTTTGAGTCGATACCGGCGTCATCCGTCATGTTGAAGACCGCGACGGGTCGCACCGAGATGCCGACGCCCGGAAACGTGGGGTAGTCGAGCAGCACGAGCGCGTCGACGGGGTCGCCATCGAGGCCGAGCGTGTTCTCGAAGTAGCCATAATCCGTCGGGTAGACGAAGCCCGTGAAGAGCACGCGGTCAAGAAAGACACGGCCCGTCTCGTGGTCGACTTCATACTTGTTGCGGCTCCCGCGCGGGATTTCAACGACGATGTCGTAGACGGCCATGTTCGAACTCCTTGGGGATTACGGCGAATGCTGCAATAACGTTAGCGGATGCCGCCAACTCGCCCGCGACTGACTCCCGCGATCGCGGACGTGCGGCGCGCTATCCGCGCAAACCTCGCCGCTCTACTGCCTCTGCCAAATGAAGGACGCGAGCCCCGCAACGCCCCTGCAGCCGCGAAAACCCGTGACCAAGGTGCCTCGCGTCCTTCATTTGGCACAGAACCACTCGTGCTCGTCGCCCTGAGCGGCGGCCCCGACTCGCTCGCGCTCGCGGCGGCCGTCGCGTTCGAGGCGCCGAGGGCGGGCATGCGCGCGGGCGCCGTCATCGTCGACCACGGGTTGCAGCCCGGATCAGCGGATGCCGCGGCGCGAGCATCCGCGCAAGCAACATGGTTGGGGCTCGCCCCCGTAACCGTGCGCACGGTCTCTGTCGGCACCGAGGGTGGACCGGAGGCTGCCGCCCGCACCGCGCGCTACGCCGCCCTCGACGCGGCTGCAGCCGAGACGGGGGCCGCAGCAGTGCTGCTCGGTCACACCCTCGACGATCAGGCCGAGACAGTGCTCCTAGGGATCGCGCGCGGGAGCGGGGCCACCAGTTTGGCGGGAATGGCCGCGGTCTCGGGGTTGTACCGGCGGCCGCTGCTGGGGATCCGCAGAGCGACGACGGTTCAGTTCTGCGCGGACTCGGGGCTCGAGCCGTGGCTCGATCCGCAGAACGCCGATGCAGCGTTTGCGCGCGTGCGCGTGCGTCGGGAGGTGCTGCCGGTGTTGGAGCGCGAGCTGGGGCCGGGCATCCGCGAGGCTCTCGCTCGAACGGCCGATCAACTGCGCGAAGATGCCGAAGCGCTCGATCACTTTGCCGAGGAGCTTGCCGACGATTTGGCGGAGCACTCCGAGGCGGGGATCTCGCTGCCCGTCACGGTCCTCGCGGCGAATCCGCCCGCGCTTCGGCAGCGGCTCATCCGCCTCGTCGTCGCGGCCGAGTTCGACGTCTCCCTGAGCCGAGCGCACACTCTCGAGATCGCGAGACTCGTGACCGACTGGCACGGGCAAGGGCCACTAGACGTGCCCGGCGTTAGGGTGGAACGAAGGCACGGGCTCCTGCACTTCAAGGCCGCAAATGAGGGGTAACTGATGGAATTCACGGATGTCGAGGGTGACCTCACCGAGATCTTGTTCACCGAGCACGACATTCGCAACAAGGTCGCTGAGCTCGCGCGCGCGATCGAGGCCGACTACGCGGGCGAGAAGCTCTTGCTCGTTGGTGTGTTGCGCGGCGCCGTCATGATCATGGCAGACCTTGCTCGAGAATTGAACCTCCCCCTCGAGATGGACTGGATGGCCGTGTCGTCGTACGGGTCGGGAACACAGTCCTCGGGCGTCGTGCGCATACTGAAAGATCTCGACTCGGACCTCGAGGGCCGCAAGGTTCTCATCGTCGAAGACATCATCGACTCGGGACTCACACTCTCGTGGCTGCGTGCGAATCTCGAGAGTCGCGGAGCGGCATCCGTCGAGATTTGTGCGCTCTTACGCAAGCCCGGTGCCGTGAAGGTCGCGGTCGATGTGCGCTACGTCGGATACGACATACCGAACGCTTTCGTTGTTGGCTACGGCCTCGACTACGCCGAGAAGTACCGCAATCTTCGCGGCGTCGCGGTGCTCGCGCCCCACGTCTACGCGTAGTCGCGAGAACGCCCACGGCGAACACGCAGCTACTCACAAGCGACCTACCGGTAGCCTTACTAGACGTTTCTTCAGCAGGAAGGGTGCTGGGCTTCACGGCTCGCAAACCATGGACTTCAAGCGTATTTTTCGCGGCCCGATCATCTACATCGTGCTGGCCATTGCTGCCGTCGCGATCGGCTCTACTCTGCTTACGGGCACCGGATTCAAAGAGATCACGACGCAAGAGGGTCTTGATCTTCTCTCGGGCAATACCGTCGAGTCGGCGAAGATCGTCGACGGCGAGCAACGCGTCGATCTGACGCTCTCGAAGGCCGATGGCGACAACGGCACGCAAGTGCAGTTCTTCTACGTGCAACCGCGCGGCGCAGAGGTCATTGCGGCGATCAACGAAGCTGACCTCAAGAGCTTCGACGACGAGGTTCCGCAAGCCAACTTCTTCACGGGCTTGCTCGGCATTCTCATCCCGTTCCTCATCATCGGTGTGATCTTCTACTTCTTGTTGAGCCGCATGCAGGGTGGCGGCAACCGAGTCATGCAATTCGGCAAGTCGAAGGCCAAGCTCGTTGGCAAGGAGTCACCCGTCGTTACCTTTGCGGATGTCGCGGGTGCCGATGAGGCGATCGAAGAGCTCGAAGAGATCAAGGACTTTCTCAAGGAGCCTGCAAAGTTTCTCGCTGTGGGCGCCCGTATCCCCAAGGGAGTGCTGCTCTACGGCCCTCCCGGTACAGGCAAGACGCTCCTAGCGCGCGCGACAGCGGGCGAAGCGGGCGTGCCGTTCTACACGATCTCGGGTTCTGACTTCGTCGAGATGTTCGTGGGTGTCGGCGCGAGCCGCGTGCGCGACCTGTTCGAGCAAGCGAAGCAAAACGCACCAGCGATCATCTTCATCGACGAGATCGATGCAGTGGGTCGTCACCGCGGCGCGGGAATCGGCGGCGGTAACGACGAGCGTGAGCAAACGCTCAACCAGCTTCTCGTCGAGATGGACGGCTTCGACGTCAAGACCAATGTGATCCTCATCGCCGCGACCAACCGTCCGGACGTGCTCGACCCTGCGCTTCTTCGCCCGGGCCGCTTCGACCGGCAGATTGGTGTCGATTCGCCCGACCTCCAAGGCCGCAAGCAGATTCTCGACGTGCACGCCAAGGGCAAGCCCATGGCCGAAGGCGTCGACCTCGAAGTGCTCGCGCGCAAGACTCCCGGATTCACGGGAGCCGACCTCGCGAACGTGCTCAACGAAGCCGCTCTCTTGACTGCACGCAGCAATGCGCAGCTCATAGACAATCGTGCTCTCGACGAAGCGGTCGACCGCGTCATGGCCGGGCCGCAGCGCCGCACGCGCCTCATGAACGACAAAGAGAAGCTCATCACGGCGTACCACGAGGGTGGCCACGCTTTGGCGGCTGCATCCATGCGCAACACCGACCCCGTGACGAAAGTGACGATCTTGCCGCGCGGTCGCGCGCTTGGCTACACGATGGTGCTTCCGCTCGAAGATAAGTACTCCGTCACGCGCAACGAGCTGCTCGACCAGCTCACGTACGCAATGGGCGGCCGCGTCGCTGAAGAGATCGTGTTCCATGACCCCACGACGGGTGCATCCAACGACATCGAGAAGGCGACGGCGATCGCGCGTCGCATGGTCACCGAGTACGGCATGAGCGCGAAGATCGGCTCGGTCAAGCTCGGTCAAGCCGCCGGTGAGCCGTTCCTCGGCCGTGACATGGGGTACACGCGCGACTTCTCAGAGACGATGGCCGAGACGATCGACGAAGAAGTGCGGGCACTCATCGATCAAGCGCACGACGAAGCGTGGCAAGTGCTCAACACCAATCGAGACACTCTCGACCGGCTTGCGACAGAGCTGCTCGAGAAGGAGACGCTCGATCACGTGCAGCTTGCGACGATCTTCGAGGGCATCGCGAAGTTGCCCGAGCGGCCAGTGTGGCTCTCGAGCGACACGCGTCCGCTGTCGGATCGCCCCCCCGTCAAGGTGCCCGCGAAGGCAGCGATCGACGCAGGGCTCACCGAGGGCGGAATCGAGTCGGCGGCGCCGCCGAAGAAGGCTCGAGTACCACGTCCGCGCAAGACTCCCGGAATCGCGACCGCGTAGCCACGCCCATGGCAATCGACTCCGGACGCATTGAAGCGGCCGTTGCCGAGATACTCGCGGCGATCGGCGAGGATCCGGCGCGCCCCGGGCTCGCGACGACCCCGCAGCGGGTTGCGCAAGCGTACGGCGACTTCTTTGCGGGCCTTGGCGTCGACCCGCTTGACCACCTCGCCGAGACCGTGGAGCTCGGCGCCGCCGAGCTGAGCGAGCTCGTCTTGTTGCGCGACATCGACTTCAGGTCGGTGTGCGAGCACCACCTCTTGCCCTTCACCGGGGTGGCTCACATTGCGTACGTGCCGGGGCAAAGGGTCGTGGGGCTCGGAAAGCTCCCGCGCGTCGTTGAGACGCTCGCATCCCGCCCTCAACTGCAAGAGCGTTTGACCGAGGAGATAGCGGATGCCCTCGACGCCGGCCTCGCCCCCGCGGGCGTGCTCGTGGTGCTCGATGCTGTGCACGGCTGCGTCTCGGCGCGAGGAGTAAGGCAAGCCAAGAGTTCGACCGTCACGATGGCGACTCGCGGCACCCTCACGGACCCCGTCGCCCTGGCGGGAATCCTCGCCTTGATCGGCGGCGGTGCGTGACGATCATCATGGGAATCCTCAATGTGACGCCCGACTCGTTTAGTGATGGCGGCCAGTTCGCGAGCGTCGACGAAGCGATTGAGCGGGGTATCCGCTTACGTGATGAGGGCGCGGCTCTCGTCGACGTCGGTGGAGAATCGACGAGGCCGGGGGCCGCGCGGGTTTCCGTGCGCGAAGAGCAGTCCCGAGTGATTCCCGTGATTCGGGGGCTCGTGGCGGCGGGCGTGGACGTGAGCGTCGACACCATGAACGCCGATACGGCGTT
>JANOOQ010000060.1:0-14525 GCA_031421515.1 Leifsonia sp. | reverse complement strand
CTGCACGATTCGGTAGATCGCAAGTTGCACGGCCTTCGGCGCTGCATCCACTGAATTCGAGAGAGTCACCTCGACGCCTTGAGACGTGACGGATGCCGCGAGCCCCGCCAGTCGCGACAAATCGGGCTCGGGCACGAGCGGAGCGCTCGGGTCTTGACCGTCCTCGGCGCGCAGCACCCCGAGCACCGATCGCACTTCGTCGAGCGCTGTCTTCGATGACTCCTTGATGCTCGCGAGCGCTTCGGCCGCCTTTTCTGGCTGTTTATTCATGAGGTGAAGGCCGACGCTCGCTTGCACGTTGATTTGGCTCAGCGAATGGGCAAGAACGTCGTGCAGCTCGCGCGCAATCCGCACACGCTCGGCTTGAACCTCGGTCTGCTTACGTTGCATCGAGACGCGCTTGAACTGCTCGAAGTGTTCGCGCCTCGTGCGCATTGCTTCGCCGATTCCAAACACGATGAGAATGCCGAGGGTCGAGATCGCGACTCTCGCGGGGTTCCAATTGAGCGAGAGTATGACACCGAGCGTGAGCGTGAGCGTCCACGTCGCGCCAATCGAAACCCACGCCCAAATGCGCGCGTTGCGCACGAGTGCCGCGACGACCGCGAACGCGAGCGCCATGTAGGGCGGGCCGGGTGTTGGGTCGGCGAGGATGAAGTCTGCACCCGCCATGATGCTCACGGCGAGAACGACAGGGCCGGGCCATCGTCGCGCGCCCAGGAGAGCCACGGGGCCAGCGATCGCGAGAACGACAGTCGCGACCCCGGGTGGGCTCACGTTGTCGAATCGCACAACCCAGAGAAGCGCCGCGGGCAATTGCACGAAGAGTGAGACGAATACGGGGATCAGCAGTCGTGCGCGCGCAGACATGCGTGGAGCTCGCTCGTGGCTCGTCATCCACTCGTCGCGCCACTGACCATTCCACTCGTGGCGCCACGCGCGATGAGGCCGACCTGGGTATGGCATGAGTCGATGGTAGTTGCGCGCGACGCTCGTGGCGTCGGCTCGCGGGCGTGCCGCGCGTACTCCCTGGGGAGTATGCGGCGCGGTTCTCGTGGCAAGCAAAAAGGCCCGGATCGTGGAGGACCCGGGCCTTAGCTCCCCGACTTGGACTCGAACCAAGAACCTATCGGTTAACAGCCGATTGCTCTGCCAATTGAGCTATCGAGGAATGCATTTTCAGCTTGCCTACTTTACCAAAGGATCGGCGGACTCAAAAACCGCCTAGACGGCCGCGAGCAGATAAGTTGGCGACGCAATCGTAGTTGGTGACCCACCACTCGCGCGCCACTAGTAGCCCGCCTCTGGATCGACGAGGCCGACGAATCGACCGCTCTCGAGAAACGCTTCGACGTTCGCTTGCACGCGCGCAGCGAGCAAGGGCTCGACCATTTCGTCTGTATCGGCCGTGTGCGAAGTAATGATGCAGCGCGCTGTGCTCCACAGCGGATGCGAATCCGCAAGCGGCTCGGGAACTGTGACGTCGAGTGCTGCCCCCCACAAGTGGCCAGAGTCGAGCGCCACCACGAGCGCATCCTGATCGACGAGACTGCCACGCGCGATGTTGACGAGCGCCGCAGTCGGCTTCATCGCCGCTAGCTCGGTCGCACCAATGAGCGACGCAGTGGACTCAGTCGCGGCAGCCGCAAGAATCACAGCGTCTGCACCGGGCAGCACGTCGAGCAAGCGATCCGCCGTCACGGTTCTTGTCGCTCCGGGCACATCCTCGGCCGTCCTGCGAACGATCGTGACCGACACCTCGAATGGCTCAAGCAAGCGCACGAGCTCGATTGCGATTCCCCCTGCGCCGACGATCACGACGTTGAGCCCGTAGAGCGAGATCCCTTGCCGCGGAACCGCCCACGTCTTCGATCGCGCCTTCTCGGGAAGCTGCCGGAGCACCGCGAGCAAGAGCGCGAGAGCATGCTCGGCGACGGGCTCGGCGAATGCGCCCTTCGCGCTCGTCCACACCGGCTGCCGGTCGCCGCGCGCGAACGCGGGAGCGAATGACTCCACACCCGCGAGAGGCAACTGTACCCATGAGATGAGCGGATGCGCGTCAAGCACCTGAGCGAGCTCCGCCCCCGAGCCGCCGAGCCACACGAGCCCACGAGTCTCGTCGGAGAGCGCGGCGACAGTGCCGCCGCCCGACTCAATCGCGGGCACAAACGCGCCGACCGGCTCGGGATAGATCGCGATCGAGCCCGACGCGGGCCGGCTCTCGCGCGGCAGTTCTACGGGAGCCGTTGGATCCTTGTGCTGCCCCAACGCGCTACGAGTCACACGCCACCACCGCCTGCGCCGCGCGACTTCGGCTTCTTCGGGGTCGGTGCGGGGAGGGCATCCGCTGTCGCGCTTATTGCCGCACGCAACCATTCGCGGTTGTCGAGCAGGTCGCCGGGAACGCAGTGGTAGTTCTTCGCGCCTGGATACGGCGGGGCGAGCGTCGTGCCCTCCAGCAGGCTGGGGTCGACGGCGCTGGGCTTAATGAAGAGCGAATCGTCGCAAATGAGGCCGACGATCTTGTTGTCGCAATAGATGCCGTACTCGCCAAACATGGCGGCGGTTCGCACACGGAGGTCGGTAAGTTGATCCTCGATGAAGGCGACGGTGCCTTTAGTTGTGGGCATTTTGTTCCTCCCCGAGGTAGTCGAGCGAATGCGCGAGGCCAGCAACATAGGGGTACGTCGGATTCGCGAGCACGTGCTCGAGATCGCCAATGCCGACGATGATACCGCGGTGCATGATCGCGACTCTGCTGCTCACTCGGCGCACTTCGCCAAGATCGGCGGTCACGACAAGCGCCGAGAACGCGCGCTCGCTCTGCAGCGACACGATCGTGTCGAGAATCGCACTGCGCACCATGACATCGATGCCGGCTGTCGGGTCATCCGCAACGAGCACGGTCGGTTCAAGCACGAGCGCCCTCGCAATCGCTACGCGCTGGCGTTGGCCCTTGCTGAGTTCGTGTGGGTACTTGTTCATCGTGCCGAGCGGCAGCCGCACGGCATCGATGAGCGTGGCGACGGCGTGGCCAGCTTCGTCTTGATCGAAGTGTCGGTCGCGCGAGAAGATCGGCTCCGCGACGTTCTCGCCGATCGTGAGTCGCGGCTCGAGAAAGTCCCCCGCCTCTTGACGCAAGTATCCGACACGGATTCGAAGGCGGTCACGTTTGCGGCCGGAAATGCCGCGCACCGGGGTTCCCAGAACACTCAGCGAGCCTCCACTGATAATGGGCGAATCGGAGTGAGGAAGGTCTGCCTCGAGCGCAACGGCGCGAGCGAGCGACGTCTTGCCCGAGCCCGTGTCTCCCACAACCGCGAGAATCTCACCCGGCGCAATGTCGAAGCTCAGCCCGTTCACCGCGATCGTTCGCGTTTGCGGATTGTGCGACGGGTATCGCAACGACAAGTCGCGAGCGCTGACGGCGGGGCGGCCAAGCTCAGCATCGCTCATGTAATCAGAATACCCGTGCGCCTTGAACTAGGGCGGGCCGAAATTCACCTTCGGTCGCTTCGTCCGCTGCGTTAAGCGCACGAAGTTGATCGCGCCGAATCGCCTGAGCCGCCGGGTCGGGCACCGGGAGAGAGGCGAGCAGACGTTGTGTGTACGGATGTTTCGGGGCCCCGAGCACCTCGGCGCCCGAGCCTTCTTCAACCACCTGACCCTGATAGAGCACGACAATGCGATCCGCGAGCATGTCGACGACGGCGAGATCGTGGCTGATAAAGAGCGCAGCAAACCCAAATTCCTTCTGCAACTCGACAAAGAGTTCGAGCACGCGCGCCTGAACCGACACGTCGAGTGCGCTCGTGGGTTCGTCGGCAACGAGCAACGCCGGTTCGAGGGCGAGCGCTCGCGCGAGGCTCGCACGCTGCCGTTGCCCGCCACTGAGTTCATGCGGAAAGCGATCCCCAAAAGTGCGGGGCAGCTGCACAGCTTCAAGTAACTCGTTGACTCGTGGTCGCGCGGCCGTGGCATCCCCGGCCCTGCCGTGAACAATGAGCGGTTCTGCAACGCACTCGGCGATCGTAAGCAGTGGGTTGAAGCTCGACGCGGGATCCTGGAACACGAAGCCGATCTGACTACGCACTGGCTTAAAGGTTCGTTCCTTGACACCGAGCATTTCGTGACCGAGCACTCTGAGCGAGCCATAACTCACCTTTGTGAGTCCGCCGATCGCGCGGCCGATTGTGGTCTTACCCGATCCGCTCTCCCCCACGAGCCCGAGTATTTCGCCCGGCATGATTGAAAAACTCACGCGATCGACCGCGCGAAATGTGCTCCGACCGAACCTCGCCGGGTATTCGATCACGAGGTCGCGTGCCTCGACAACGGGCGGCGCGACGACGAGTGGCGAGCGCACTCGTGTCGAATCGATCCGCGGTACGGCAGCAAGCAAGCGTTGCGTGTATGGATGCTTCGGCGCGTTGAACAAGTCCGTCGCGCTTGCCTCCTCTACGACGCGACCGTCCAGCATGACCACAACCCGGTCCGCTAGGTCGGCGACAACGCCCATGTTGTGTGTGATGAGGATGATCGCCGTTCCGAACTCATCGCGGCAGCGACGAAGCAGCTCGAGAATCTCGGCTTGCACCGTTACGTCGAGGGCGGTTGTGGGCTCGTCGGCGATGATGAGTTCGGGATCGAGCGACAATGCCATAGCGATGACGACGCGCTGTTTTTGCCCGCCCGAGAGTTGGTGAGGGTAGTAGTTGACGCGCTTGTCTGGCTCGGGTATGCCCACTTTCGCGAGATACTCGATCGCCTTCGCCGCGGCTTCACGCCGGCTGAGTTTGCCGTGAGCGCGGAGGCCCTCCGCGATTTGCCAACCAATCGTGTACACCGGGTTGAGCGCAGTGGCCGGCTCTTGGAACACCATCGCGGCATCGAGCCCCCGTGTCGCGCGGAGCGCCTCGCCCTTCAGCCCGATGACATTCTGCCCGTTGAGCAACACCACGCCACGCGTTACTGCAGTCTCGGGCAACAAGCCGATGATTGTTTTCGCGGTCACGGACTTGCCGCTGCCACTCTCACCCACGATTGCGAGAACCTCGCCTCGATTGACCGTGAGGCTCACGCCATCGACCGCCATGACGTCACCGTTGTCCGTGGCGAAAGTCACTTCGAGGTTCTTGATTTCGACGATGGTGCTCACGATGCGCGCTCCTGTGATTCGCTCGCCATCGACCGGGCACCATCCGCTCGGCGTCGAGTGCGAAGACGCGGGTCGGCAAGATCGTTCATGCTCTCGCCCACGAGCGTAATTCCGAGTACGACGAGAACGATCGCGAGCCCAGGGAACAGCGAGGTCCACCAGATTCCGCTCGTGACATCTGAGAGTGACTTGTTGAGGTCGTATCCCCACTCGGCCGCCGCGGTCGGCTCGATTCCAAACCCAAGAAAACCTAGGCCCGCGAGAATAAGGATTGCCTCCGAGCTGTTGAGCGTGAAGATCAACGGCAGAGTGCGAGTTGCGTTCTTGAGCACGTGGCGCTGCATGATCCTGAGATCGCTCGATCCCGTCGCCTTCGCCGACTCGACGTATGCCTCGTTCTTGATTCGCACTGTCTCCGCTCGGATGACCCGAAAATATTGGGGAATGAAGACGACAGTGATCGAAATCGCGGCGGCGAGGATTCCACCCCAAAAGCTTGATTGACCGCCGCTGATTGCAATCGCCGCGACGATTGCGAGTAGCAACGAGGGGAATGCGTAGACCGCATCGGCAATGACCACGAGCACTCGATCGAGCCCACCACCCAGATATCCCGAAACGAGGCCCATAAACACCCCGATGAAGATCGACAGGAGTACCGCAACGACGATTACGACGATTGCGGTCTGGGCGCCCCATAGTACTCGAGAAAGTACGTCGTATCCGCCGACCGTTGTGCCGAGCACATGAGCCCCGCCGGGAGGCTGTTGAGCGCCAAACAGCCCGTTATCGTCCCTCAGCTGCGAGTATCCGTACGGAGCGAGCACGGGCGCAAAAATCGCCACGAAAATGAATGCCGCAGTAATGACGAGTCCCGTGACCAACATGCCGCGCTGCAGACCGACACTCTGTCGAAGCTCACGAACGATGGGCAAACGACGCAAGAAACGCCGTGCCGCGCTCGGTGTGAGAGTCATCAGTACCTCACTCTCGGGTCAACAAGCGCCGCGGCGATGTCGACGATGAAGTTGGTCAACGCAACGATGACAGCGAGAAGTGCCACGATTCCCTGCACGGCTACGAAGTCCCTAGCGGTGAGATAGCGAGCGAGTTGGAAGCCGAGGCCCTGCCACTCAAAAGTGGTCTCGGTCAGCACAGCACCGCCAAGAAGCACGGCGATCTGGAGTCCAATCACGGTGATGATCGGCACGAGCGCGGGCTTCCACGCGTGGCTCGTGACGAGGCGGAATTCGCGCACCCCGCGCGACCGTGCCGAATCCACGTAGTCCATCGGGAGCGTTCCGATCACATTAGTGCGAACGAGCCGTAGGAAGATCCCCGCGGTCAAGAGCCCAAGCGCGGTTGCCGGGAGCACGGCGTGGCTGAGCAAGTCGAGATACACAGCCGCCGGGTCAGTGGTTCCGAGTGCGTCGATCATGTAGAGGCCGGTGGGATTGTCGACCTTGGTGAGCTCCAACTCAGTGCGAATGGATGCGCGACCGGCGACCGGCAACCAGCCAAGCCAGACCGAGAATACGAGCTTAAGCATGAGTCCCGCGAAAAATACGGGCGTCGCGTAGAACAGGATCGCCATGACGCGAAGCACCGCATCCGGGAACTTATCTCTGAAGTATGCGGCGAGCATCCCCAGTGGAATGCCCACAACGAAAGCAACAACGAGGGCGCACAGTGCGAGCTCGAGCGTCGCACCGCCATACCGAACGAGCAAGTCGACCACGGGCTGGTGATCAGTGAGCGTCGTGCCAAAGTTTCCCGTAAATATCTGCCCGAGGTATTCGAAGTACTGCACGATGATCGGCCGGTTGTAGCCGGCTTCCTCGATGCGAGCCGCGAGTTGATCGGCAGGCAAGCGCCCACCGAGCGCGGCCGTGATGGGGTCGCCGATCGTACGCATGAGCACAAACACCATGGTCACGAGGATCAAGATCGTCGGGAAGATGAGCAAGAAGCGCACGATGATGAATCGGAGGAGCTTATTGCCGCCCGACCGGGATCGAGGGGGTTGTGCGGGCGGTACTGCGACCGCGGGTTCGATGGTAGTCAACGCTGCCTTACATCGTCGGAAGAAGGCGAATGGACGGCCCGCGGACCCGCGGACCGCCCATCGCTAGCTAGCTGTGAGCGACTCTAGTCGCTAACTATCAGCCCTTGACGAGTGTTGCAAACCGGAACTTGAAGGACGCATCGAGCACGAGCCCGCTGATGTCCTTGCCCGACACGGCAACTTGCGCACCCTGCAACAGTGGAAGTGTTGACAGGTCAGCGCCGACCTTCGCCTGAATCTCTTCAATAATCGCCTGACGTTCCGCAGGATCCGGTGTGACGGCCTGCTTGAGGATCAACGCGTTGACCTCTGGGTTGTCGTAGTGGTTACCAAGGAAGTTCGCCTTCAAGAAGAAGGGCGTGAGGTAGTTATCTGCGTCCGAGTAGTCCGGGTACCAGCCGAGCTGGTAGGCCGGGTACACGTCAGCCGTGCGGTCTTCGGAGTACTGAACCCACTCAGTCGACTGGAGGTCGACAGTGAACAGGCCGGATGCTTCGAGCTGGCTCTTTACGAGTGCGTACTCGTCACCCGACGACGGGCCGTAGTGGTCCGGGTTGTACTGCAGGCTCAACGCGACAGGAGTCGTGACACCGGCATCCGAGAGAAGTGCAGCAGCAGCATCCGCATCCGGGCCACCATTGCCATCGCCATACAAGTCCTTCAGTACCTCGGTCGCGCCAGTGAATCCAGCTGGTACGAACGAGTACAGCGGCGTGTAGGTGCCCTTGTATACCTGATCGGCGATCTCGGCGCGGTCAACGAGCGACGCTACCGCTTGACGTACCGCTGTCGCCTTGCCAGCGTCAGCTTCCGCTGTCGTGGCACCGTACGGCTGCGTGTCAAAGTTGAACACGATGTAGCGGATCTCGCCACCTGGACCGTCGTGAACCACAACATTGCTCTCACCACGAAGGTCGGAGATGTCGGTCGCGGAGAGCGTGCGGAACGCAACATCGATGTTGCCCTGTTGAACGTCGAGCTTGAGGTTCGACGAGTCCGCGTAGTAGCTCATGATGACCGACTTGTTTTCGGCCGGGCCGAGCAGTCCGTCGTAATTCGGATTCGGTACGAACTCGATCGTCTTGTTGAAGTCGTAGCTAGCGATCGAATACTGGCCGCTGAACGCCTCGGCCGCGACGATGTCTGCGTCCGGCGTGAGCGCGGTTGCCGAGAATACTTCCTCGTCGACGATGAACCCGGGGAACGTCGACAAGATCTGCGGGAACACCTGGTCTTCGGCCGCAATGAGGTGGAAGACGACGGTCGTGTCATCGACTGCCTCGGTTGACTCGAGGTTGTACAGCAAGCTCGAGGCTCCGTTGGGGTCAGCAATCGCAACCGTGCGGTCGAACGAGAACGCAACGTCAGACGCAGTGAGGTCGTTGCCGTTAGCAAACTTCAAGCCGGGCTTGAGCGTGACGGTGTAGTCATTGGGAGCCGTGAACTCGGCCGATACGGCAAGGTCTGGCTCGACGTCTGGAGTGCCCAGCGGAGAGTTCACGAGGTATGCGAACACCTGGTTCTGAACCGAGAACGAACCGTTGTCGTACGAACCGGCGGGGTCAAGGGTAACGACCTTGTCGGTAGTTCCGACGAGGATCGAACCATCGCCAGTGCCACCACCGTCGCTAGGCGTGCAGCCTGCGAGAGCGAGTGCGAACACCGCGGATCCTGCCAGCACGGCGAGTGCGCGCTTACTTTTGAGTGCGGATGTCATATCCGTTGACCTCTTCCTTTGTGGGTTTCACGCTGCAGCGGCGCGCTTGTGTTGCGCCGGCAGCGACGTACGTAAGTAGTAACACATCCCAAGGGTGTCTCAGAGAAAAGCCCGCGAAGTTTATCGGACCGTAACGTTCGCGTACGAACAATCAATAAGCCCAGCATCGCGATGTCGTCCTGGGTGCCCGAGCTTTAGTCTCCGCGGAGTTCGCGCCTCTCGGCTTCGATTCGCACGAGGTCGCGCTGTACTTGCGCATACTTTTCGGGTTCGGATGCCGCATCCAGCCGTTGCATCGAACCCAGCAGATCACGCTTCTGGCGCAGCAAGTCCCGATCAATGAGGGCCGACGTTACGCCCGTGCAATAGACGGCGATGAGCTCTTCGCGCTCGGGAATCGGCGCGACCCCCAATTGCTTCACGAGCGTCGCGAAGGGCGCGGGCACCTCGGCGGCAATGCGCGTGAGCCAGTCGGGTTCGGCGACATGCTCGAGACTCGTGGCGACAGCATCCCGAATCACTGCGAGCGTGTTGTCGACGAACGCGACCCCCGACGCTCGGCGGATGAGCTCGGGGCCGACCGCGTCTGGGTGTTGCAAGATCGCCATGAGGGCGTCACGCTCGAGCCGCGTCGCCGGGTCGGTCGCGAGCTTCATGAGGTCGGGGCCGTCGACGGGTGACGCTGGCTCGGGTTCCGTCGCTTGTCTCGGCGGCTTCGTGCTCTGCCCGCTGGAATTGCGAGCGGATGTCACGGCGCGCTGCACCTCGCCAGGGTCGAGCCCGAGCCACCCCGCGAGGTTGCGCACATACCCCACACTCAGTGACTGGTCCCGAATGCCCGCGACAACGGGCGCGGACGCGCGCAGCGCCGCCACCCGCCCCTCGACCGTCTCGAGATCGTGAGCCACCAGCACTCGGCGGATCATGAACTCGAACATCGGCTTGCGCGTCTTGATGAGGCGACGCACGGCATCGTCGCCCTTCTTGAGTCGCAAGTCGCACGGGTCGAGACCGTCGGATGCGACGGCGACAAAGGTCTGCGCCGCAAAACGTTGTTCCTCGGCGAACGCGCGGCTCGCGGCCTTCTGGCCGGCCTCGTCGGGGTCGAACGTGAAGATGACTTCGCCCGTGCCCGTCGTATCTGCATTGTCGACGTCGCCGATCACTCGGCGCACGATCTTGATGTGGTCGACCCCGAACGCTGTCCCACACGTCGCGACGGCGGTCGTTACTCCAGCGAGGTGGCAGGCCATGACGTCGGTATAGCCCTCTACGACGACGACTTGGCGACCGCGAGCGATGTCGCGTTTCGCGAGGTCGAGCCCGTAGAGCACTTGGCTCTTGTGATACACGGGTGTCTCGGGTGTGTTGAGGTACTTGGGTCCGTTGTCGTCATCGAGCAGCTTTCGGGCGCCGAAGCCCAGAGTTTGGCCCGTGACATCCCGAATCGGCCACACCAAGCGACCCCTGAACCGGTCATACACGTCACCGCGGTCGCCCTTGCCGAGCAGCCCCGCGGTCACGAGCTCTTCTTCGGTGTACCCAAGGCCCTTGAGGTGCTTGCTCAGCAGGCCACCGCGCGGAGCGAATCCAATACCGAACCGTTCGGCCGCCGACTGGTCGAACCCGCGTTCACCGAGGAAGGAACGGCCGGGTTCGGCGTCTGGAGTCTTGAGTTGCGCGACGAAGAACTCGGCCGCCGACTGATTTGCCGCGAGGATGCGCGCGCGATTGCCGTGGTCGGTCGCGGCTCCCCCGTCTTCGTAATGCAGCTCATACCCGAGCCGCGCCGCCATGCGTTCGACGGCTTCTGAGAACGACACGTGGTCCATCTTTTGCAGGAAAGAGAAGACATCGCCACCCTCGCCGCAGCCGAAGCAATGGTAGAAGCCGACTTGCGGGCGCACGTGAAAGCTCGGGCTGCGCTCCTCGTGGAACGGGCACAAGCCCTTCATCGAGCCGACGCCAGCGCTCTTGAGGCTCACGTAGTCGCCCACGATGTCGGCGAGGTTTGTGCGCGAGCGCACCTCGTCGATATCGCTGCGCTTGATGAGGCCTGCCACGAGTTGATTCTACGGTCGGGCGGAGACCTGGTAGACGAGCTAACCCACGAGCCGCTGATGCCACGCAGCCGCCGACTGATCCGTGAGCGACGCCACCTGGTCGACGACGGCGCGCTTGCGCTGCTCGTCGGTTGCCGCAGCATCCCAGTCCGCGCGGAATCCCGCGTCGAGATTGAGCGGCGCGCTCCACAGAAGCACGTCGGCGAGTTCGGAGAGCATGTCGCGCTGCTGCGCGTAGATCGGACGCCGCGAGTTCGTCGACATCACGAAGGCCGCCACGATGCCCTTGAGCACCGCGATCTCGGCCTGGATTTCGCGGGGCATCACCATGCTCGCGCCGAACCGCGCGAGGCTGCCGTCGTGCGCTTCGCGCGTCGCGGTGGTCGCAGCACCCGCGAAGCGGCCGATGAGTTGGCTCGTGAGGTTCTTGAGGCGGCCGTGTGCTTGGCGACTGCCGTCCCACCGATCGATCCACACGTCGAGGTTGTCGAGGCGATCGAACGCGGCGATGAGCTCGTCGTGATCCACCTCACCGCCAATCCAGGTGAACATCGAGTTGACGAGGTCGTCGTGGTCGACGCGTGCACCGAGAGCCGTGACATCCACGTATCCACCGACGATTGCGTCTTCGAAATCGTGCACGGAATAGCCGATGTCATCAGACAGATCCATGACTTGTGCTTCGATGCAACGCTGGCGATCGGGAGCTCCCGCGCGCAGCCACTCGAATGCCGCGGTGTCGTCATCGTAGAAACCGTACTTGCTGCGACCGCTGGGATCGGGGATGCCCTGAGCCCTCGGCCACGGATACTTGCAGCTCGCGTCGAGACTCGCTCGCGTGAGGTTGAGGCCGTAGCTCGCGCCGTCGGCGCCGAACACTTTGGGCTCGATGCGCGTGAGCACGCGCAGGGTCTGCGCATTGCCCTCGAAGCCGCCGATGTCGTGCGCCCAATCGTTGAGCGCGTGCTCGCCATTGTGGCCGAATGGTGGATGCCCGAGGTCGTGCGCGAGGCACGCGGTATCGACGATGTCGGGGTCGAGGCCGAGGCTGTCGGCGAGCTCGCGGCCGACTTGAGCGACCTCGAGCGAGTGCGTCAGTCGGTTGCGCGCGAAGTCGGCGCCCGCGGCGGGACTCAGTACTTGCGTCTTCGCGGCGAGCCGGCGCAGGGCGCTCGAGTGCACGACGCGGCCTCGGTCTCGAGCGAAATCGCTGCGGCGACTCGAGTGGTCCTCGGGGAGCCAGCGTTCGGCATCCGCTTCGCTATAGGCCGACTCAGCCGCCACGTCTTTAGCCACCGAGTCTTTAGCCACCACTCACGCTCAGCTCGGCCTCGCTGAGTTCGGCGCGATGCGTCTCTTGCAACTCGCGCGAGTCGAGCCAGCCTTGCGGCAAGCTCGGGTTCTTCGGAGTGCCGGCACGGCCTCGTTGGCCTTCGGCATCGGCACCTGGGTACGGCTGATCGTGATCGAGTTCGGCGAGAAGCTCATCGAGCTGCGCGAGGTCGTGCACGGTCGCAAGCTTCGCGCGCAGGTCGCCCCCGACGGCATAACCCTTGAAATACCACGCGACGTGCTTGCGGATGTCGCGGCACGCGCGATCTTCGTCATCGAAGAACTCCACGAGCAGCTCGGCGTGGCGCGTGAACGCTGTAGCGACGAAGCCGAGGCCGGGCTCAATCTTGACCGAAGTACCTGTAAACGCCGCCGCGAGATCTCCGAACAGCCACGGGCGACCGAGGCATCCACGGCCCACGACCACGCCATCGCAGCCCGTTTCGTAGACCATTCGCACCGCGTCATCCGCGCTCCAAATGTCACCATTGCCGAGAACGGGCGTCGACGTTATCGCGTTCTTGAGCTTCTCGATCGCGGTCCAGTCGGCCGTGCCCGAGTAGTACTCCGCGGCCGTGCGTGCGTGGAGCGCGATCGCCGCGACGCCAGCGCCCTCGGCCGCGCGACCCGCTTCGAGGTAGGTGAGGTGATCGGAGTCGATGCCCTTGCGCATCTTGATCGTGAGCGGCACAATTCCTGCCGCCTTCACGGCGCGTTCGACGATGTCGCGGAACAAGTCCCGCTTCCACGGGAGGGCCGCTCCCCACCTTGCGCGTGACCTTGGGCACGGGGCATCCGAAATTCAAATCGATGTGGTCGGCGCGGTCTTCGGCCACGAGCATTGTGACGGCTTCAGCGACCGTCTTGGGGTCGACGCCATAGAGCTGGATGCTGCGAGGAGTCTCCGACTCGTGATGGCGGATGAGGCGCATGCTCTCGGGCGTGCGCTCGACGAGAGCGCGGCTCGTGATCATTTCGGAGACGTAGAGGCCGGCCCCGTACTCGCGGCACAAGCGTCGGAACGCCGTGTTCGTAATGCCTGCCATGGGCGCGAGCACGACGGGAACATCGAGCGCGATCGGCCCGATGTGCAAGGGGGGTGCTGTGGCAGCGACAATGGTCACGTGTCAATTCTCCCAGACAATTCGTGGCGCGCCTGATGGCCGTGGACGAGACTCACCCCAACGTCGTGCGATTCGACGGAAAGCTGTGGGTGAGCGAACTTGAAAGCGAACAACTTTTGCCGCAATTGACGGCCCAGCGCGCGTGGGATGACGCGAACGACAAGGCCAACCGGTGGTGGCTCGCGCTCGGCATTGGCGGGATTGCCGGAGTCGCAGCTGCGTTGTGGCTCTCGACAATCTTTGGCGCGCCGCCCCTACTCAATCTCTTCACGCTGCCCATCGGATTCGCGGTTGGAGCTGTCTCGGGTGCACAAGTCAACGAGAAACTGCGGCCGACGCGAGCCGCCGATCAAGCCCTCGGAGTGCGACCCCAAGCCGCCCTCATGGTGCGGCTGCCGCGGCACGTCGCGCGGTCGGCTCCGGCCACGTTCACGGCGAGGGAACTGATCGAGCTATCGACCCCAAAGGATCGCGAACGCTAGACCGCGTCGTCGTCGAGGCGGCGGTTCATGACCGCTTGCTCGTGGTGATCGGGGATGACGCAAAAGTCGCCGTCGCATGATGCGGCGGTCGGAACGCCGAGATTGTGCAGCGCGATCGTGGCTATTGGAGCGGTTGCTGTATCGGGCATCTACGCGTCTCTCTCGGCTTGCACTTGTGACAGTACGTTAGCGAACAATTCGGCCTCTTGCGCACCAGACACCCCGTACTTGCTAGCTCGCCTGGTGGGTTCTCGCGTATTCGGCGACAGCATCTCGGATCAGAGCACTTCGAGTGCGACCCTCGCGTCTCGCAATTTCATCTACCATGGTGTCGAGCTTGCTGGATGCGCGGACCTTCCACGTCACGCTCTCGTCGCTCTCAGCGGACAGGCGCGGTCGTCCAAGAGCGATGTATTTCGCTTCCTCGATCGAGTCAACGCCCGTAGCACGAAACAGCGCGCTGCGGCCGCCGCGCGCGGCGTCTTCACCGCGCAGCGAGGTCCCCTTGATCGGAGCGAGCTCGCCCGCCTCTGCCTGCTCGGCTAGTACGTTCCAGTCGAACTTGTCCTTCATGAGTTTTTCCT
>JANOOQ010000059.1:0-11925 GCA_031421515.1 Leifsonia sp. | reverse complement strand
CCGAAGCCGCCGCCGAAGAACAGTCCGATCTGGGCGACCGAGGTCACCACACCGGCGATGGCAGCGGCTACCGAGGAGGTGAGGATGTCGCGGTTGTAGACGTGCATCAGCTCGTGGCCGAGCACTCCGCGCAGCTCGCGCTCATCGAGGATCGCCAGGATGCCGTCGGTGCAGCAGACGGCCGCGTTTGCCGGGTTGCGGCCGGTCGCGAACGCGTTGGGCGCCATCGTGGGCGAGACGAACAGGCGCGGCATCGGCTGGCGCGCCGTGGTCGACAGCTCGCGGACCAGGCGGTACATCAACGGCTGCTCGGCCTCGCTCACCGGCCGGGCGCGCATGGCCCGGATCGCGATCTTGTCGCTGTTCCAGTACCCGTACGCGGTCATCCCCACACCGAGCAGCGCGAACGCCCAGATGAACCTGCCGCCACCGATCACCGACCCGAGGTTCGAAATGAAGACTCGCCACACACCCGTGACCATGAGCAGGCCGATCGCGATGAGCATCGCGCCGCCGACGATATTGATGACCCGGATATGCCGCTTGAGCCACGCGACGGAACCCGTGACCCACCCGAGCCCGAGAGCGACGAGCAGGAACGGGATGCCCAGCCCGAGGCAAAACGCGAGCCCGAGCAGCGCGCCCCGCAGTGGATCGCCGCCGTCGAGAGCGATCGCGTACACCGCCGTGAGCGTTGGCCCGATGCAGGGAGCCCACCCGAGACCGAACACGATCCCGAGCAGCGGCGCACCGCCGAGGCCCGTCGCGACGCGCCACGACGGGCGAATCGTGCGCTGAAGAAAAGTGACTTGCCCGATGAACACGAATCCCATGAGAATCACGACGACTCCCGCAATGCGCAGGATGAGGTCGAGGTAGGGCTTGAGCAACAAGCCCGCGGTGCCGAAGAGCACCCCGAGCGTCACGAACACGAGACTGAATCCAAGAATGAAGAGCGATACGCCGAGCAGTAGCCGGCGACGATCGACCTTCCCGGCGCCATCACCAGACCCATCACCAACGAAACCACCGACGTAGGCGAGGTAGCTCGGCACGAGCGGCAGCACGCACGGCGACGCGAACGACACGAGGCCAGCAAGCACAGCGATCGGCAGGGCGAGCAGGAGGCTGCCGCTGAGAACGAGCTCGCCGATCGGGTCGGTCACGACCCCTCCGCGACGACCGCGTCGATCATGCTCGCGAGAATGCTGGGGTCGCGAATGATGCCGCTAATGCGCGCGGCGACCCGGCCCTCGCTGTCGACGACGAGCGTTGTGGGAACCGCGTTGGGCGCTACGGCTCCGGCAAAGGCGAGCTGCACACTCGCCGAGTTCGCGTCAATGATCGACGGGTACTCGATCTCGAACTTCTTCGCGAACGCGAGTGCGACATCCGCTGAGTCAGAAATGTTCACGCCAAGAAACGGCACGTCGCCGTATTGCTCGCTCAGTGCCTTGAGGTCGGATGCTTCGCTCCGGCACGGCGGGCACGATGCGTACCAAAAGTTGACGACGTAGACGGAGCCCGCGAAGTCATCGCTCGAAACGGATGCGCCGCTCTCGTCGACTCCGCTGAATTCGATGGGTGCGTCGCGCTCGGTCGCAGGAAGCTCGGTATAAGCGCCGTCGCCCGAGATGTAGCCCTGGCCGGAGCCGTCGGCGTATTGGTCAGCGAGTGGATCGTTGCTGCAGCCCGCGAGCGCAAGTACCGCGACGAGCGCAACCGCGCCGACAAAGCCGTGCCTCACTCTGCCCGCCTCACTCTGCCCGCCTCGTACTACCCGCCTCATACAGCCCCAAAGTCAATTGCTGATTCAAGCAACTCTTTCGCAGGTTCCTGATAGTTCACCTCGACGAAGCGATCGCCGTCGCGCTTGAGCGTCGTGATGCTTGAGAGGCTGCAGCGGCGCTTGCGCGGGTCGTGCGGTAGCGACATTTGCTTGACCGAGCGCGCGACCATGACGATGGGCATTTGGTGACTCACGAGCACGGCCTCGCCGCTCTCAGTCTCCGACCACGCGGACTCAACCATCTCGAGCATGCGCGCCTCGACACTGCGAAACGGCTCGCCCCAACTGGGTCGCAACGGGTTGCGCAGCTGCGGCCACGACGACGGCCGCCGAATTGCCTCGCGCATGCGCTTGCCCTCGAACCAGTTGTGCGGCTCAATCAGACGCTCGTCGGTCACGATCGGCAGGTCGAAGACCTTTGCCCAGGGCGCCGCTGACTCTTGCGCGCGCTGCAGAGGGCTGGCATACAAGGCCGTGACGGGATGCCCGGCGAAACTTTGCGCGGCGGCATCTGCCATGCGGTGCCCCAGTTCGCTCAAGTGGTACCCCGCAATGCGGCCGTAGAGCACTCCCTCGGGATTGTGCACCTCGCCGTGGCGTACGAGGTGGATGAGGTCTGCTGGCACTCGTCAATTCTACGGGTCGTAGGGATGGCTAAACTCAGGGCGTGACTCAACGCACCCTCATCAAGAACCTTGCCGCCGCTGCCGACGGGCCCATCTCCGTATCTGGCTGGGTCGACACGGTGCGCGATCAGAAGAAGGTGCAATTCGTCGTTTTGCGCGACGAGTCGGGGGCTGTGCAGCTCGTGAACCCCAGATTGACGGATGCAGATGGCGCGCTGGAGCTTGGAGGATCGCATGGCGATCCCGCGACGCCAGCGCCGAGCGAGCCTGCGAGCGAGGTAGACCTTGCCACAATCATCTCGGGTCTTGCACAAGGCACGTTCCTCACCGCAACGGGCGAACTCAAGCACGACGAGCGCGTCAAACTCGGCGGCGTCGAGGTAAAGCTCGAGGCAATCGACATTGCTGCGGCCGCTATCCCCGAAACTCCCATCGCCGACGACTCGGGCGTCGACAAGCGCATGGACTGGCGCTTCCTCGATCTTCGTCAACCGAGGAACAACCTCATCTTTCGCATCCAGACGACGCTCGAACACGCGTGGCGCACGTATTGGATCGAGAACGACTTCATCGAGCTCCACACTCCCAAGCTCATGGCGAGCGCGAGCGAATCGAAAGCAGAACTGTTCGAGGTCGAGTACTTTGACGGCAAGGCATACCTCGCGCAAAGCCCGCAGTTCTTCAAGCAAATGGCTCAACCCGCGGGCTTCGGAAAGATCTTCGAGATTGGGCCTGCCTTCCGCGCAGACCCGAGCTTCACGAGCCGTCACGCGACCGAATTCACGAGCGTCGATAGTGAGATCAGCTGGATCGACAGCCACGAAGACGTCATGAGGCTGCATGAAGAGCTGCTCGTGGCCGGGTTCCAGGCAGTGAAAGACAAACACGGCGCCGAGATCGAGGCCCTCTTCGGGGTCGAGGTCACGGTGCCGTCGTTGCCGTTCCCGCGCATTCCGCTCGCGGAAGCCAAGCGCATCGTTGCCGACCGCGGCTACGAGGTTCCCCGGGTCGACGACGACATGGACCCGGAAGGCGAGCGTCAGATCGCCGCGTACGCGCGCGAAGAGTTCGGCCACGAGTTCGTGTTCTTGACCGACTACGCGTCGAGCATCCGGCCGTTTTATCACATGCGCCATGCGGATGATTCGAGCCTCACGAAGAGCTACGACCTGATCTTCAACGGCGTCGAGATCTCGACGGGAGCACAGCGGGAGCACCGCGTCGACGTGCTCATTGAGCAAGCGAAAGACAAGGGACTCGACCCCGAAGAGCTCGATTTCTACCTCGACTTTTTTCGCTACGGCGTACCGCCGCACGGCGGATTCGGCATGGGCCTGAGTCGAGTTCTCATGCTCCTGCTGCACTTGCCCAATCTGCGGGAGGCGACGTACCTTTTCCGCGGACCAACTCGTTTGACCCCATAGGGTTACGAGACGAATCCGCATCGTCGAAAGGCACGTCAATGGCTGGAAAGTTCGTCATCACGAAGGACAAAAAGGGCGAGTTCCGTTTTGTCTTGAAGGCCGGTAACGGTGAAGTAATCGCGATGTCTGAGGGATACGCCACTAAGTCGGGAGCTGTCAACGGCATCGAGTCGGTGCGCAAGAATGCCGCTGACTCAACGGTCGTCGACGAGACTTAGAAACTTCTCGCGGGTCGTTCACCGCGATGGGGCATGATGTCTCCATGTCCAAGAAGATTGACGCCGCTCTGAAAGACCTCAAGCGCGCCCTCAACAAGCACGCTAAAGCTGTTGGCGGTTCGGCGGTATCGCTCAAGAAGTCTCAGCGCGCGAGCGCGAAGGTTGCCGCGGCAGCAACGGCGTATGCCGAAGCGGTGCACGCTAAGAGCGGCCTCGCCAATCCATTCACCGACATGCTTCAGCCTGGGCTGGAGAGCTCGACGCTCGCTTCTCTCGCGGCCGAACGCGACTCGATTGCGAAGAACCTGACCGGACCGATCACCATTCAAGACGCCGTCTAGATTTCGAAGTCGACCGCGACTCGCTCGGCCACGTTTCGCCGCACGATCGGTAGCGCCTTGAGGTGTTCGGGGTGGTCTTGGTACGCCGCGAGGTCGGCGACCGAGTCATAGTCAGCGACGAGAACGAGATCCCAATTGGTCTCGAAGAAGGCGCTATTTGCGTGCACTCCGAGACTCTTGAGTTGCGGGATGATCGGCACGAGCGCCTCCAGCGCCACCGTGATCTCGGCGGCAGCGACGGCCTTCTGCTCGGGACTCGTGGCCGCGAGCTTCCACATGACGATGTGCCGAATCATTCGATTGCCTCCTCTAGAGCTTGCGTCAAGCGCGCCGCGTCGACGCGCCAAATGTTGTGAACGAGTCCATTGATGAGCACGACGGGAATCTCGTCTGCAAAGCGTTCGGCGAGCTCCGGGTCGTCCAGGAGAGAGAGTTCTTCGAGCCAGACGGATGCCGCGAACTTCGGTTGAGCGAGAACCTGCGCGACAACATCCCGAGCCGTATCGCACAAGTGACACCCGGGCTTGCCGACAAGAGTGAGGCGTACGGTGGACACGACCCTAGACTAATCTCCGATGCCTGCCGCAGTGCCGCCCCCACCAACCGATCGACCCATCGTCGCGTTCTTCGATGTCGATAACACGCTCATGCGTGGGGCGAGCGTCTACTACGTCGGGCGCGAGGCCTTTCGCTTGGGACTCATCTCGTGGCGCGACATCGCGCTCTTCGCGTGGCACCAGTTTCGCTTTCTCGCGGTCGGCGAGAATCGCAATCACTTGTCAACCTCGAAAGAGCGTGCGCTAGGGCTCGCGAGCGGACACACCGAAGTCGCTCTCATGGCCCTCGCCGAAGACATCTACGACCGTCACATCGCGCCCAACCTGTGGCCCGAGACCGTCGCGCTCACGAAAGAGCACTTGCGCAAGGGGCACCAAGTGTGGCTCGTGACTGCGACTCCGCAGCTCGTGGCCCAAGTGATCGCGAATCGGCTCGGCCTCACGGGCGCTCTCGGCACGAAGGTCGAAGCACTCGACGGCGTCTTCACGGGAGTGCTCGACGGGCACGTGCTGCATGGCGAAGAGAAAGCCATCGTTGCGCGCGAGTTAGCGCGCGAAACGGGCACGGATCTGGATGAGTGCTGGGCGTATTCGGATTCGAGCAACGATATTCCGCTGCTGACGATGGTCGGCAATCGGGTGGTCGTCAACCCGGACGCGAAGCTGCTCGCTCACGCCAAGCGCGAAGGCTGGGACATCCTGCCGCTCAAACGATCGAGCATTCGGGATGCGCAGAAGAAAGTAAAGCGCGAAACGAAGCCGCGCTAACTACTTCTTGTTGCGACGCTGGTGGCGCGTCTTGCGCAGCAGCTTGCGGTGCTTCTTCTTCGCCATGCGCTTGCGACGCTTCTTGATCACTGAACCCATGAGAACCTCAACTGTCTGAATGGACCGACCCGGTCCGATTCAGAACCGCGGAAAGACTAACCCAGCGAGTTTAGCCCAATTCAGCCGACGTCGGCGATCGGGGTCTCGATAGCGGCCACGACGGCCGACTCGGGGATACGGAACGAGCGACCGAATCGCACAGCGGGCAATTCGCCCGAGTGCACAAGGCGGTACACGGTCATGTTCGAGACGCGCATCATGTCGGCAACTTCTGCAACCGTGAGGAATCGCACCTCTGAGAGATCCCGTGCCACGACGTGCCCCTTTGAACCGTATGCGCTCCGCTCGGATGTGACTGGAGTGCTTTTCGGTAACAATAGGGGCAGTTGTTTTGTGGTGTCCACCCCGATCAGCGACGGATTGGCCTGCGCTTGAACGTCTTCGGTAGTCGCTTCGTCACTTGCTCGGTAGCGTCGTGGATGACGGTGCGAGCCTGGTGCGCTCCCTCGGCCGCACGGCGTCCGATCGTTTCACCGACATCTAAGCCCTTCCACGCCGCGCCCGACCAGGCCGCGAAAGCCGCCGACCCGCTCGCGTCGGCACCCTCGCGATCAAAGTCAGATTCGTCGAATCCTGCCTCATCGTCGAAATCGGCGCTGAGAAAAGGGATGAGCCAATCGTCGATCTCTTCGAGCGGACCCGAGTCGAGTCGGTAGTAGCGGTGCTGCCCGTCCTCGCGCACGCTCACGAGACCGTGATCACGCAAGACCTTGAGGTGCTTCGAGACCGTCGGTTGACTGAGCCCCAAGCGCTCAACGAGATCTCCGACGCTGATCTCGCCCGTCTCCGATTGCTCAGAAACGTAGCGTTCCAAGAGGGCGAGCAAGAGCTCGCGTCGGGTCGCGTCGGAAATCACGTCGAAGATGTCGGCCATTGAATCAGGGTAGCGGCGCGGCCACCCTCACGGCACCCTAACGTTCTAGGGCGATTAGTCGCGGTCGCCGTCGATGTCGCCGTCACTGTCGCCGGGCCTGTCACCGGGGTGAGGTCCTGGGTGGTTTCCGGCACCGGGGTGGTTTCCCGGGCCGGGAAGGGGCGAATGCCCGTCAGCGACATCACTCATCCCCAGATTCCGCTCATCCAAGTTGGTGCCGACAAGCACGCCTCCGCCGAAAAGCGCTCCAGCAACGAGCACGGATCCCACGACGATTGCGGCTACAGCGACGCCGTTGCCCTTGCTCTTTGCGGTCGGCGCGGATGCCGGCGTTACCTCAGTGGTAGCTACCGGAGCGGCTTCGGGTGCTTCTTCTAGGTTGGACTTCTTCTCGGCCATTGCTATTCCTTTGCTCGGGACGCCGCACTGTTGCGCGTCGATTCGGCAAGAGTCGCGCTCGCACCTATGCGCCCGCTATGAACGAGCGGCGAGAATGCTTACGCTCCCGCCGCCAGCTCGCGAGCGCGAGCGAGCGCCGCTGCGGTTGCCCGGTCGAAGAGCCCCGAGAGGTCTGCTTTCTGCAACTCCGCGATGGCTCTCTCGGTCGTTCCATTCGGGCTCGTGACTTGGCGTCGCAGCGCAGCGGGGTCCGTGCCCGACGACGCGAGCAGCTCGACCGAGCCGAGAAATGTGCCCGTCACGAGCTCGCGCGCTTGCTCCGGCGTGAAGCCCAGGTTGACGGCCGTGCGCGTGAGTTCTTCGACGAGGTAGAAGACGTACGCCGGGCCCGAACCCGAGATCGTCGACAGGGCATCGATTTGCGACTCGGGCACTTCGACGACCGACCCGACGGTCTCGAAGAGAGTGCGGCCGAGCGCAAGATCCTGCGCCGTGGCTCGGGATCCGGCCGCGAGTCCTGTCACGGCACGACCGACGATTGCGGGTGTGTTCGGCATCGCACGCAATACTGCAGCGCCGACGACGGACTCCATCGTCGCGGTCGTCACGCCCGCGGCGACACTGATGACGAGGACGCCGGGCGCGAGTGCATCCGCTATTCCGGCAAGCGTGTCGACGACCATCGCGGGCTTGACGCCCACGAGCACGATCCCCGCGCCCGTGACGGCGCGCACGTTTGCATCGGGGGTCGACTCGATCGCGAATGATTCGACGCCAGCCGAGCGCACGATTGCCGCTTTCGCCTCAGTGCGATTCGTGACGCGGATGCCCCCGCTCACGCTCACGCTGGGTGCGAGCAGTCCGCTCAGAATGGCCCCGCCCATCGCGCCAGCGCCGATGATAGCGATTGAAGGCAGTGAACTCGTCATGTGAGCATCCTAGGATTGGGCGCATGAGCGCATCGGGTGGATCCAAGGCAATCGTTGCAGCCCTCTTGGCAAACCTCGGTATCGCAATCACGAAGTTCATCGCTTTTGTGTTCTCGGGCTCGAGCTCGATGCTCGCCGAGAGCGTGCATTCGTTGGCCGACACGGGCAACCAAGTGTTGCTGCTGTTGGGCGGGCGCAAATCTCGAAAGGCCGCAAACGCTGTTCACCCCTTCGGGTATGGGCGCGAGCGGTACGTGTACGCATTCGTCGTGTCGATCATCCTGTTCTCGGTCGGTGGCGTCTTCTCGATCACCGAGGGAATCGACAAGCTTCAGCACCCGCACGAATTAGAGGTGCCCTGGTTACCGATTCTTGTGCTCGCGATCGCGATGGTGCTCGAGTCGTTCTCGCTGCGCACGGCCATCCGCGAGTCCAATCTCGTGCGCGAAAAGCAAACCTGGATTCAGTTCGTGCGACACGCGAAAGCACCCGAGCTGCCCGTCGTTCTGCTCGAAGACATCGCGGCGCTCCTCGGGCTCATGTTCGCGATGATCGGCGTCGGGCTCACGATCATTACGGGCGACGCCACGTGGGACGCGGTCGGAACCCTCGCGATCGGCGCGCTCTTGATCCTCGTCGCGATCGTGCTCGGTATCGAGACGAAGAGCCTGCTCGTCGGCGAAGGGGCGTCGGCCGGTGACGCCGATCTCATTCGTGACACGATCAACGCGCATCCGGGCGTCGAAGCACTCATTCACATGAAGACCCTTTACCTCGGGCCCGACGAGTTGCTCGTCGCGGCCAAGATCGCGTTCGCGGGGAACACCAAGATGACGGATGTCTCGACGAGCATCGATAACGTCGAAGAAGCAATCCGCGCCGCCGTACCCGTCGCTCGCGTCATCTACCTCGAACCCGACGTCTACGTGGCCCCGGGCGCAGCGCATCCCTCAACCGACACGATCGTCATCAAAGGAACGGATTAGTCATGGAAATCTTGCACTCAATCTTGCTCGCGGCACACTTTATCGGAATGGCCGCAATCGTTGGCTCATTCATCATTCAGCTGCACCGCAAGACCGACTTCGTGTTGGGTCCGCTCCTGATCGGCGCAATCGTGCAAGTCGTCACGGGGCTCGCTCTCGTGGGGCTCGCGAGCGCGGGCGGTGGCGATGGCGACCCGCTCAACTACGCGAAGATCGGCGTCAAGGCGGGCATCGCCGCTGTAGTACTCGCGGCCGCGATCGCCGCAGTCGTCGTGCAAAAGAAGGGCGGTCGCGTGCAGCCGTGGTTCCACACCGCTGGGGGACTCACGGTCGTCAACGTGCTCGTCGCGGTCTTCTGGAGCTAGGTCGGATTCAGCGCTTTGAGCCGAAGAACTCGGTCAGTAGACCCGCGCACTCAGCTTCGCGCACTCCCGCAATGACTTCGACCCGGTGCGGCAACCGCCGATCCCGCAAGACGTCGTGCACGCTTCCGGCGGCGCCCGCCTTCTCATCCCACGCACCAAACACGACGCGCCCGATTCGGGCTTGAAGAATGGCGCCCGCACACATCGTGCACGGCTCAAGTGTCACGACGAGAGTCACGTCATCGAGCCGCCACGTACCGAGCGCTTTCGCGGCCGCGCGGATCGCCACGACCTCCGCGTGGGCCGTTGGGTCGCCCGTGAGCTCGCGCTCGTTGTGTCCAGCGCCGATCGGGATGCCCGTTGCATCGAACACGATGGCCCCGACGGGTACATCGCCCGCGAGTTGCGCGAGCTTGGCCTCGGCGATGGCATGGGACATCCACTCAATCGCCATGCTCATCGAAAGGGACTCCACAGTAGATTGAGCCTATGCGAGTACACGTTGCCGACCACCCGCTCATCACGCACAAATTGACTGTGCTTCGCGATAAGAGCACGCCGTCGCCGACGTTCCGTGCTCTCGCGGAAGAGCTCGTGACTCTACTCGCGTACGAGGCAACGCGACACGTGCGCACTCACGCCGTAACGATTTTGACTCCCGTCGCCGAGACGCAGGGGCTCGCGATTAGCGAACCCAAGCCTCTCGTTGTGCCGATTCTGCGCGCGGGGCTCGGCATGCTCGAGGGAATGGTCAAGCTCGTGCCCACGGCCGAAGTCGGCTTTCTCGGCATGGTTCGCAACGAAGAGACCCTACAGCCCGACATCTACGCCGAGCGACTGCCTGATGACCTTACGGACCGACAGTGCTTCATTCTCGATCCCATGCTCGCGACGGGCGGTTCCCTCATCGCAGGCATCAACTATCTCTTCGATCGTGGAGCCGTGGATGTCACCGCCATTTGCCTCATCGGAGCGCCCGAGGGCATCGCCGCCGTCGAAAAGGCTACCGAGGGTCGCGACGTCACGATTGTGCTCGGCGCGCTCGATTCGCACCTCAACGAGGTCGGATACATCGTGCCTGGCCTCGGTGACGCGGGCGACCGTCTCTACGGAACCGTCTAGGTTGCACTTTCGCTCCCATTGCCCGATAGTTAACCGCATGAATGCACACTCGTTCACCGTGACCTCCCTTGGGGCATCCGGGTTCAGTGCTGTCATGTGTTGTCGAATGTGTGCCTAATCGGCTCCATCGGCTGAGTGTGGTTCGAACCCACGCTCCCGGGTCATTGCCCTCATAACGGCGTGACCTGTATCGCACCACCAGCAGTACCCAGAAGGATCACACCCTCATCATCAGAGGCCCTTCACCCCACACCCAAGGATTATCAGACCAATGTCTATCGCAATTGTTGATCGCGCACCCCTTACGCCTGTTGCACCGCTCACCGAACCGCCCACCACAGACGCTTCGACCGATAACCGCCGCTTGCGCGCAGCGCCCACGGGCGCGGAGGCGCGTGGGTTCGTGTTGTACGTCGGCGTCGACGAGTCCAAAGCTGCCGAGGCCGGCACCGATCTCGGAGCCCTCGTCGAGCAACTCAAGGCTCTCGTGGCACAGCTCGCGCCCGCATCCGAAACCTATGCGGCCGTCGCGCTCGCTCCCGTCGGCGCTGGAGGGCGTGACGTGGATGTCGTGCGCCTCGCGCTGCAAGACCCATCGGCTCTCGCGCGCCACCGCCAAGTCGAAGAAGAGCCAGCACCCAAGCGCCGCAGCGGCGTCATCGTCGACATTTCGCGCAAGCGCGTCGTGCTCGACGGAGACACCGCGCCCCTCACGTACAAGGAGTTTGAGTTGCTGCAGTACCTCGTCTTGCGCGAGGGCCGCACAATCGATCGCTCCGAGATCATCTCGTCGCTGTGGACTGCCGCAGACGACGAAATTCCCAATGAGCGCACGATCGACGTGCACATTCGCCGTTTGCGCGCGAAGCTCGGTGACTACGAAGACATCGTGCGCACAGTACGGGGCGTCGGTTACCGCTTCGATCGCCACGCGGATGTCTCGATCCGTCAGGCATCGACTCCAAGCCCCGACTTCTTCTAGCCCCTGCGCGCTGGTTGAGTAGCGCGCGAGGAAGGTATCGCTGGTTGAGTAGCGCGAAGCGCGCATCGAAACCCCGCGCCCTCAAAACAAACTTTTCTAAAAATAACGGATTGATAACTAGACACCGTTACCGTTCCGTTATAGATTCATAGCGCAGAAGTTGTTTGCTGTGGCAGCTGATGCGGAATGTGATTGCAGGACACTCTTGGTGCAAGGGAGAGGGTCGGTTCCAAGCCTCTGGAACCGACCCTCAATCCTGTTAAGGGGTGGTTAGAGTTGCAACGTGGCTTATAGGCCAAAAGGAGTGGATGGCGTTGGGCGTGTCATCCGCGTCCTGCCCAGCCCCGGCGTAGCCAGAGTCCTTCGTCGGATGTGAGCGCGGTGCCGTAAAGGGCCGGTCCGTCTGGTTCCTCGGCGGGCTTGGT
>JANOOQ010000058.1:0-3019 GCA_031421515.1 Leifsonia sp. | reverse complement strand
GCGAGCTTGACGACGGTTCCCAAGAACCGCTCACCAACCTCCGGGTTGAGCGGGTTCGCGATCGCGTTGACGGCAGCGCGAGCTGCCTCAGCCGACGGGCCGTCGACTGCGCCGATGTATACGGTTCCGTCGTCCTCGATCGAGATGTCAGCTCCCGTGTCATCCTGGATCTGGTTGATCGTCTTGCCCTTCGGGCCGATCAGCTCGCCGATCTTGTCGACCGGGATCTGGACGCTGATGACGCGCGGCGCCGTGGGGGCCATCTCGTCGGGAGCGTCGATCGCCGCGTTGATGACCGCGAGGATCGCGGTGCGAGCCTCTTTCGCTTGCTTGAGCGCACCGTCGAGCACGCTCGACGGGAGTCCCGCGAGCTTCGTGTCGAGCTGGATTGCAGTGACAAACTCCGACGTGCCGGCGACCTTGAAGTCCATGTCGCCGAGAGCGTCTTCGGCACCGAGGATGTCGGTGAGGGCCGCGTAGCGCGTGACTCCGTCGACCTCATCAGAGATGAGACCCATCGCGATTCCCGCGACGGGCGCACGCAGCGGCACGCCCGCGTTGAGGAGCGAGAGAGTGGACGCACACACCGAACCCATCGACGTTGAACCGTTGGAACCGAGAGCCTCGGAAACCTGGCGGATCGCGTAAGGGAACTCTTCGCGAGGCGGCAGCACGGGCACGAGAGCGCGCTCGGCAAGGAAGCCGTGCCCGATCTCGCGGCGCTTGGGGCTACCGACGCGACCAGTCTCACCCGTCGAGTAAGGGGGGAAGTTGTAGTGGTGCAAATAGCGCTTCTTCTTGACGGGAGCCAAGGAGTCGATCTGCTGCTCCATCTTGAGCATGTTCAAGGTAGTTACACCGAGAATCTGCGTCTCGCCGCGCTGGAAGATCGCGGAACCGTGTACGCGGGGGATGACTTGGACTTCTGCATCCAGTGCACGAATGTCACTCAAGCCACGACCGTCGATACGGATGCCCTCGGTGAGCACGCGGTTACGCATGATCTTCTTCGAGACGGACTTGTATGCGGCGCTGAACATGGCGGGAACCTCGTCGCCGAGCTCTCCAGCGTCGACCTTGCCCTGGATCGCGAGCTTGACGCGATCCTTGAGCTCGTCATCGGCGTTCTGCCGCGCTTGCTTATCGGCGATTTGGTAGACGCCCTTGAGATCGTCGTACGCGAGAGCCGCAACGGCGTCGTAAGCGTCATCGGAGTACGGCGGGAACAGCGGGAAGTCCTGGATGGGCTTCGCCGATTGCGCCGCGAGCTCAATTTGAGCCTTGATGAGTTGCGTGAGGAACGGCTTTGACGCCTCGAGGCCCTGAGCGACGACTGCCTCGTCTGGCTTCGTAGCGCCGGCCTTGATGAGCTCCCAGCTACCTTCGGTTGCTTCGGCCTCGACCATCATGATCGCGACGTCTTCCTTACCGTTTTCGTCGGTTACGAGGCGACCCGCAACGGTGAGGTCGAAAACGGCCTCCTCCAGCTGGCTGTACTTCGGGAACGCGACCCACTGGCTACCAATGAGCGCGAGGCGGATGCCACCGACGGGACCGTAGAACGGAAGGCCCGAGATCTGCGTGCTGAGCGACGCGGCGTTGATCGCGAGCGCATCGTAGAACTCGTCGGGCGCAATTGACAACACCGTAATGACGATTTGGACCTCGTTGCGAAGACCCTCGACGAAGGTCGGACGCAACGGACGGTCGATAAGGCGGCACACGAGGATTGCCTCAGTGGACGGGCGACCTTCGCGACGGAAGAACGAGCCGGGGATCTTGCCCGCTGCATACGAACGCTCTTCGACGTCGACAGTGAGCGGAAAGAAGTCGAACCCATCGCGCGGGTGCTTTCCGGCACTCGTGGCGCTCAAGATCATGGTGTCTTCGTCGAGGTACGCCGCAACAGCACCTTGCGCCTGCTGAGCGAGTCGACCGGTCTCAAAACGGACCGTGCGCTTGCCGAACTTGCCGTTATCGAGAACGGCTTCGGCGAACTTGATTTCTGGACCCTCCAAGGGGTTTTCTCCTTTGTTTACCGTCGCTGACCCGTGTGATCGGCGACTCATCAAGGAGCAGGAGCGGGCAGGAGGACGCAGTGGTACGCGCGCGAGCCTAAGCCGTTGTGACACAGCGTGCGGCGGCGCATGTCTGGCCAACAGTAGAAAAGCTCCAAGTGACTTGGAAATTCACCACCGATGACCAGCTTCTTGCCAGCCTGCTCCGGTTCTTGTATAGCGGATGCCCGTAGACAACCTTGAACAGCCTACCAGCGACTCGAGTTGTCGCCTAGGGCACCACACTCTCCCAACTACGGATGAAACTGACCGAACTTATCCGCGGGCGGCGCACAACGCGCGTCGATCACGAGCCACGCGATGGATCCGCTCTCGAATGAGACCGCTTCGTATGGATTCCATCCCATCTCGCGGTAGTAGGTTTCGACGTACACGTCGCGAGCGGGCGGCTCGGTGACGTTGTACCCGAGCGTCCGCAAACAGGGCACTATAAGAGTCGTCAAGTACTCGTAGAGCGCGACGCGCAGAGTTCTACTGAGGTAGCCAATCGCCGGGACATGAAGCGGATGCTGAGCAACGCACTCGTAATACGCGAGCGCCGCGGCCTTCGGGTCAGACTCACCGACCTTTACCGCTAACGAATCCCCTACTTGGGTGATGCCATCGAACCCCGCGTCGATCATGCACGCGTTGACGATCGCGTTTCGCCAATTCGGATCGACACTCTCAACGGGCTCGACTTCGGGCCGAGAGAGATTCCATTCATCGGGCACGATTGCGTTCCATTGCCGAATGTTGTCCTCTTCGCGGATGGCGTCGATTTGCTCGCCAGACAACCTGTCACTGTCGGCCACAGCACAGCCCACGAACACGATGCTGCACACTACGAGTGCTACACCCGTAGTCAGCGTCGCACCACTGCGCCAAGGCACAACTCATTGTGGGTCACGTCCCGCTGAGTGGTGTAATTTCCGGTCTTCGTGCAGGTCAGTGAATTTAGT
>JANOOQ010000057.1:0-4427 GCA_031421515.1 Leifsonia sp. | reverse complement strand
GCTCGGCGGACTCGGCGAGGTCAACGGTTGCGCTGATCCCCCAGTCGTGGTCGCCCGCTGGGTCGTCAAATATTTGTCGAACGGTCCACTTCTCAGGTGACTCTGTGATCATGATGTTCGCTGGACCGCGCGCGTCACCGCCCGTGCCCAGTGAGTCGTGTTCGTCAAAGTACGCGTCCATCGCGTGTGCCCAGCGATCCGCATCGAAACCGGATGCCGCATCGAGTTCGCCGAGCGTCTGCCAATCTTCACGTGCCGCCAATTGCACGCGGCGAAAGAGCTCGTTTCGCACGAGAACCCTGAAGGCGCGCGGGTTGGACAACACGGACGGTGGCGCGGGCGGTACGACGGGCGCATCGGCCGTAGCAACGGGATTGATGAGCGACTCCCACTCGTCGACGAGGCTCGAGTCGACCTGACGCACGAGCTCGCCGAGCCACTCGATGAGATCGTGCAATTCTTCTGTCTTCGCGTCATCCGGAATCGTTTGACGTGCGGCTCGGTACGCGTCCGAAAGGTAGCGCAAGACGAGTCCTTCGCTTCGCGCGAGCTTGTAGTACCCGATGAAGTCGGCAAACGTCATCGCGCGCTCATAGAGATCGCGCACGACTGTCTTGGGGCTCAAGGCGAAGTCGCCGATCCACGGTTGCGTCGCACTGTACGTCTCAAATGCCGCCTCGAGTAGTTCTTCGAGCGGCTTCGGCCACGTGACTTCTTCCAGCAACTCCATGCGCTGGTCGTACTCGATGCCCTCCGCCTTCATTGCCGATACCGCTTCACCGCGTGCTTGAAATTGTTGCTGAGAAAGAACTGGCCGTGGATCATCGAGCGTCGCTTCGAGCACGGAAACCATGTCGAGCGCGTAGGTCGGCGACGCGGAATCGAGTAGCTCGAATACCGCGAGCGCGAAAGGCGAGAGGGGCTGATTGAGCGCGAAGTTGGGTTGTAAATCGACCGTCAAGGTGATGTGTCCCTCGGCATCTTGAGTGACGACGCCCGCGGTGCGCAGCGTGCGATAGATCGATAACGCGCGGCGTGCGAGCTCGAGTTTGCTCGACCATGATTCGTGGCTTTCGAAGATCACGTCGCGTATTGCTTGGAACGAATCACCACCGCGGGCGATGACATTGAGAATCATCGAGTGGCTCACCTGCATGTGGCTCGTCAGCTGCTCGGGTTCGGCCGCGATCATGCGCTCGAAACTCGGTTGTCCCCACGACACGAAGCCCTCGGGTGCCTTCTTGCGCACGACCTTCTTGAGCTTCTTCGGGTCATCCCCCGCTCGAGCCATGAGCCGCGCGTTCTCGGCTTCGTGCTCGGGCGCTTGCGCTACGACCGTCCCAGCGGTGTCATACCCGGCTCGCCCCGCTCGGCCGGCGATCTGATGGAACTCGCGAGCGCTCAGTTGGCGCATCCGCGTTCCATCGAACTTCGTGAGGCCAGTGAGGAGCACGGTTCGAATGGGCACATTGATGCCGACGCCGAGTGTGTCGGTTCCACAAATGACGCGCAAGAGACCGCGCTGAGCGAGTTGCTCGACGAGCCGGCGATACTTGGGCAGCATTCCGGCGTGGTGCACTCCGATTCCGCTGCGGATGAGTCGGCTGAGCGTTTGACCGAAGACCGTCGTGAAGCGGAATTCGCCAATCGCCTCGGCGATTTCGTCGCGTTGCTCGCGACTGATGACCTTGACGCTCGTCATCGCCTGAGCGCGCTCGAGTGCCGCGAGTTGCGAGAAGTGCACGATGTAGATGGGCGACTGGCCCGTGTGCAGCAAGTCCTCGACCGTCTCGTGCACGGGCGTGAGGGCGTAGGAATAATGCAGCGGCACGGGCCTGTCGACGCCAGTGATGAGCGCGGTTTCTCGGCCGGTTCGGCGCGAAAGGTCGTCGGCGAGCGCCTTCATGGGCCCGAGCGTCGCCGACATGAGGATGAACTGCACATTCGGCAGCGTGAGCAAAGGCACTTGCCACGCCCACCCGCGTTCGGGGTCTGCATAGAAGTGGAACTCGTCCATGATGACTTGATCGACGGGGGCACCTGCCCCTCGACGCAGCGCCATGTTCGCGAGAATCTCTGCCGTGCAACAGACGATGGGAGCATCCGCATTCACGGATGAATCGCCCGTCACCATCCCGACGTTTTCTGGGCCAAAAATATCGACGAGGGCGAAGAACTTCTCGCTCACGAGAGCCTTGATCGGCGCCGTGTAATACGAGCGTTGACCTTGCGCGAGCGCCGTGAAGTGTGCAGCAATCGCGATGAGGGACTTTCCTGTACCGGTGGGGGTACTCAGGATGATGTTCGCGCCCGAGACGATCTCGAGCAGAGCCTCGTCTTGCGCGGGATACAGCGGCAGCCCGCGGGACTCACTCCAGTCGCTGAACACGTCATACGCAGCATCGGGGTTCCACGGCTTCGGCGCGAGGTCGAGGAGCGAAGCCATGCCTCAACCGTAGCCGGGAGCGCCGGTGCCGTTGAGCCGACTAATTCCCGACGTGCTCAGCTGCCACGCGAGCGAAGACGCTCTCGACATAGGCCCAGAAGCCCGCGACGTCGAGCTGGATCGCGACCTTCGCGTTCGGGATCGGTGGATCGAAGTCGACGACCGTCATGCCACGCGTAAACGTGCCTGCTGTTTCGATGTCGACTCGTGCGTGCTTAACTGAGAAGAGGTCGGGGCGCGCGATATAGGCAACCGCGCACACGTCGTGCACCGCTTGGCCATCCCAATCCTCCATCTTGGGATTGAAGTAGAACGTCGCGAGCGGCACGATGAATTCGTCGGCAAGCTTGCCGAGCTCGGTGAGTCGCGCGATGACCGAGGTATTTGCTTGAGCCTGAAGCGTGAGATCGAGACCAATCATCGTGACGCTCCAATCCGCGTCGAACACGACTTGAGCCGCCTCCGGATCGGCCCAGATGTTGAACTCGGCGGCGACCGTCGCGTTGCCGCGCGTGTACGAGCCACCCATGATTGTGAAGGATGCCGCCCACCGTGCAATCGCGGGCTCTTGTCGCAGCGCGAGCGCGATGTTCGTGAGCGGACCCGTCGCGACAAGGTGGATCGCACCCGGTCGAGCACGCAAGGTCTCGATGATGAAGTCGACCGCACCGGACTCGCTCAACGGCAACGTCGCCTCGGGCAGCACGACGCTCCCCAGCCCACCCGCGCCGTGAACGTGAGCCGCGTCGCGAACCTCCCCCGATAGCGGTTGGGCGGCCCCCGCCGCGATCGGCACGGTCGAGAACCCCAGATACTCGCGCACTTGCAGTGCGTTTCGAGTCGTGTTGTCAAGTGCTACGTGGCCGCCAACGGTCGTCACTCCCACGAGCTCGATGTTCGGGTCACCGTGCGCAAGAAGCAGCGCTAAAGCGTCATCAAGCCCGGGATCACAATCGAGAAGAATCTGGCGCGACATGATTCGAGAGTAGCCGCATCCCGCGAGCTAGCTCAGTGCAAGCATGACGGATGCCGCTAGCCCAAGTCCGACTCCCGCGAGCTGAATCGGCGCGAGCCTCTCGTGATAGAAGATTCGAGCGAGCACAATCGTCGAGAGCGGATACAGTCCGATGATCACAGCGACGACCGCGAGGCTCCCAGAGTGCAGTGCAATAACTGCGAGCGAACTACCGCCCGCGAGAAGAACGCCCGCCCACGCACTCAACGCAACGGCTTGGCGTCGACTCGGTAAACGACCCTCGTGACTCGCCTGGTCGAGCACCGATAGTGCGCGCCGGATGCCCGCGCTCGAGCGATTGGCGAGCATCAGTAGTGCGAGCAAACCCGCGCCGCACACGATCTCGATTACAGCGACGTTGATGCCGGAATCCGCTGGCGGGCTGTTGAGCGCAACGAGAGATAACCCGAGAGTCACGCCTGAGACGATCGAGAGCACGACCGTTTGAGCCGAAATGTGCACGACGCCCTCGCGGCGCACGAGCGAAATGAGCAGCGCACTCACTAGAGCCATCGCGATGGCTATCCATGCTTGGAGCGTGAGTTGTTCGCCGAGACCGATCGCGATCGTGACAGGAACGAGAGACCCGAGAATCGCGATGAAGGGTGCAGCGAGGCTGATGGGTCCCGCGGCAAGTGCGGCGTAGAAGGTGAGAAGACCCACGACCGCGAGCACGGCGGCGACACCGCCCCACACGAAAGTCTCGACGTGCCAGACGCCTCCGAAGAATGGGAGTGCTATCACAATGGCCAGTGCGGCCGCGGTGTAGACGGCAGTCGTCGCGGGCAGCGTCTTGAGCCCGCGAGCGCCCACCGCGCCGAAGAAGTCAGAGATTCCGAAGAAGAGAGATGCGACTCCAGCGAGCACCACGGTCACAAACATGCTTCAACCGTAGCCCGAGCCACTGCGGCGTAGAATCTCGTGTGACCTCCGAGCAGCCCGGCCCCAGCGGCATCGACCCCGCCG
>JANOOQ010000056.1:0-2298 GCA_031421515.1 Leifsonia sp. | reverse complement strand
ACGCTCGCGAGCACGCCGATCACCCTGTGGTTGATCGCCGCGGTGCTTGTTTTCTACGCAGTGTTGTGGGTCATCTTGACGTTCGACACCCTCAGGCTCGTTCGCCTCGTCAAGACGCTTCCGACCGCGCGCGCGTGGCTCGCCTTTGTCGCGACGGGGTTGCTCGTTGCCGTCTCCGGCGGCGCAGCATACGGCGCGTTTCTCGCGACGACCGCGGGCAGTTTCGTGTCGGATGTCTTCGTCGTCGCGCTGCCGGAGCCCCCCATCGACGGTCGCTACAACATCATGCTGCTTGGTGGCGACTCGGGCCCCGACCGCGACGGGCTTCGCCCCGACAGCATCGCGCTTGTGAGTATCGACGCGGCCACCGGTGCCGCAACCATGATTGGCCTCCCGCGAAATCTCGAGTACGTTCCGTTCGTCGAGGGGTCACCTCTCGCGGCGAAATACCCCGATGGCTATGGAGTCGACGGGTGCGAAGTCGACGTGTGTCTGCTCAATTCGATCTACACCGAAGTCGAGCTCGTGAGCCCAGAAATGTATCCTGACGCCGTCGCGCGAGGCTCGACGCCAGGTATCGAAGCGATGAGGGATGCCGTAGCTGGCGTCACGGGCTTACCCATCCAGTACTACGTGCTCGTCGAGATGCAGGCCTTCTCGCAGCTCGTGGATTCACTCGGTGGAGTCACGGTGAGCATCGAGACCGCCGTGCCGATCCACACCGACGACACGTTTACCGAAGTGGGCGAGTGGATCGGCCCGGGTGTCGTGTTGCTCGACGGCTACCACGCACTCTGGTACGCGCGCTCGCGTCACGACACAACGGACTACGACCGAATGGCTCGGCAGCGCCAGCTCGAGCAAGCGATTCTCGAGCAATTCACGCCGCTCAACGTCTTGAGCAAATTCCAGGCGATTGCTGAAGCGGGTACCAACCTCGTCAAAACAGACATCCCGCAGTCCACCCTCGGCTATTTCGTCGACCTCGCGTCGAAGACGAAAGTGCTTCCCATCACAAATCTCCAGCTCGTTCCCGAAAACGATGTAGACCCGGGCGACCCCGACTTCGCGTACATCCGCGAGCTTGTCGCCGACGCGACGGCCCCTGCTCCCGCGGAGACGAGCGACTAGGTGTAGTTCCCCGGGAGGTTGTGATCGTTTGAGTTAGGGAAGACCTCCGGCACGATGTGGGTACCACCCACACATCAAAACCGGAGGTCTTCGTGACTCACGCTAATGCGCCATTCACCCCGCAGGGACGACTTCGTCTCGCGAAGCTGATCGTTGAAGGGGGTTGGTCAGCTCGTCGGGCGGCCGAGCGTTTCCAATGTTCGCCTTCGACCGCGTCTAAGTGGGCTGCCAGGTTGCGTGCTGGCCTGCCGATGGCGGATCGATCTTCGCGCCCGCACCGATCCCCGCAGCGACTGTCTCGACGACTTGAGCGGCGAATCGTCGCGTTGCGGTTCGTGCGACGTTGGGGACCCCACCGCATCAGTTTCCACCTAGGAATTGCCCGCTCGACAGTGGGGCGAGTATTGGCGCGGTATTCGATGCCGCTGCTTCACCATCTCGACCAAGCCACCGGGCTGCCGGTTCGAAAGCCCAGGGTCATCCGCTACGAAAAGTTGACGCCAGGCGAGTTGGTGCACGTCGATATCAAGAAACAGGGCCGCATCCCCGACGGCGGTGGGCACCGCATGCTCGGCCGAACAGTGGGCCGCAAACTCAAAGGTCACCGCGGTGGCCTCGGATACTCCTACCTGCACCATGCCGTCGACGACCACTCCCGACTGGCATACTCCGAGATCCTCACGGATGAGAAGAAGGAGACCGCTGCAGCGTTCTGGCATCGAGCCAACGCATTCTTCGCCGCTGCCGGCGTTACCGTCACCGCCGTAATGACAGACAACGGCCCCTGCTACCGTTCACGCGACTTCGCCGCCGCCCTCGGCCCGATCACACACGTCTGGACGCGCCCATACCGGCCGCAAACCAACGGAAAAGTCGAACGATTCAACCGCACCCTCGCCACAGAATGGGCATACGCAAGCAGTTACTCGACCGATGAAGCTCGCGCCGCTGAATACCCGCGCTGGCTACATCACTACAATCACCACAGACCCCCCACCGGTATCGGTGGCCAAGTCCCCTCAGACCGCGTCCACAACCTCCCGGGGAACTACAACTAGCCGCCGAGTGTCGCTCGTCACTAAGGGCGACTGAAACGCTCGATCCACGGCGTCGCAGGGTTGCCGGCGAGCTGCTCGAGCGTGCCTCGCTGGGCGACCCGACCACGCT
>JANOOQ010000055.1:0-2032 GCA_031421515.1 Leifsonia sp. | reverse complement strand
GTCGGTGGTCACGTACGCGTGCTGATCGTTGACCTTTTCGACGACACCGAACTCGGTCACGGGCATCCCCTCGTCGTAGGGAAAATCGCGCTTGCCCCCGTCGAGAATCGCGAGCCCCGGCTCCGGCGTCGAGACGACGCGCGACCAACCGTGCATGGCCGATCGAAGGCCGCTCACGGGCGTGATGCCGCGATAGAAGCCGTCATCGTGGATCTGTAAAGCGCCGGATCGCAGGATGACCGTGGCCTCGCCCACGAGAGCACCGAGCCTCTCGGCCACGAGGTCGAACCACGCGCTGCCGCCCGCTGTCACGATGGGCTTCGCGCCCCACGCGACTTGGCGGTGGACCGCGACGATCTCGTCGAGATACCGTTCGACGGCCGCGATTCCCGTGGGAGTTCGGTCGCGCGCATACGACCCCTCATATCCACCCACCCCGACGAGCCGCAGCTCGGGTGCCGCATCCACTGCTGAAGCCACCGCGAGGGCGGCGTCGACGCCGCGAGCGCCCGTGCGCCCGCCGGCACTGCCGAGTTCCACGACCACGTCGACGGCTCGAGCCGCGCGAGCGAGCCCCGCACGCATCGCGGCGACGGACTCAACGCTGTCGACCCAGCACACGAACTCGAACGACTCGTCCGCGAGTTCGGCGGCCAGCCACTCGAGCGCAACGGGGTCGACGACCTCGTTGGCCAAAATGACTCGCGAAACGCCGAAAGACCGCGCGACTTGCACTTGCCATGTCGTCGCAAGCGTGATGCCCCACGCGCCTGCATCGAGAAGCTGTTGCCACAATTGGGGTGCCATCGTCGTCTTGCCGTGCGGCGCGAGTTCGAGGCCGCGGCTCGAGACCCACTCCGCCATGAGTGAAACGTTGCTCGCGAGTGCGCCCGCGTCGAGAGTGAGCAGTGGGGTGGCGAAGTCGGCGAGAGTCGGTGAGGTCGCGAGAAACTCGCGCTGCGTCATCCCCCAACTGCGTGAGGGAAACGATTTGGCCCACGGTCCGAGGAGTTCCATGCGTTCAGGGTAGTAGTGTGCAAAAGGTGACTCTCAAACTTGGGCTCAAAGCTTCAGCCGAACAATTCGGTCCGCGCGAACTTGTTGAGATCGGCGTATCGGCCGAGAAACACGGATTCGACACTGTA
Source organism: Leifsonia sp. (assembly GCA_031421515.1). Taxonomy (GTDB): domain Bacteria; phylum Actinomycetota; class Actinomycetes; order Actinomycetales; family Microbacteriaceae; genus Rhodoglobus. Next base: position 887 of record JANOOQ010000055.1, on the reverse strand, counting down.
ACCGTGAGCGACCACTTTCAGCCCTGGCGCCACTCGGGCGGCCACGCGCCGTTCGCACTCGCGTGGATGACCGCTGTCGGCGAGCGCACGAGTCGCGTCATGCTCGGCACCTCGGTGCTCACTCCGACGTTTCGCTACAACCCCGCCGTCATCGCGCAAGCCTTCGCGACGATGGGTTGCCTCTACCCCGGCCGCATCATGCTCGGTGTCGGCACGGGTGAAGCCCTCAACGAAATCGCGACGGGATTCGACGGCGAGTGGCCCGAGTTCAAGGAACGGTTCGCTCGCTTGCGCGAGTCCGTCGACCTCATGCGCCAACTGTGGACGGGCGACCGAGTCGAATTCGAGGGCACCTACTACCGCGCTCGCGGCGCGACACTCTACGACGTTCCCGATGGCGGCGTGCCCGTCTACATTGCCGCGGGTGGTCCCGTTGTTGCGCGCTACGCGGGGCGCGCGGGCGACGGATTCATCTGCACATCGGGAAAGGGCATGGAGCTCTACACCGAGCAGTTGCTGCCCGCGGTCGCCGAGGGTCTCGCTGCGGCATCCCGGGCGCCCGAAAGCATAGACCGAATGATCGAAATCAAGATTTCTTACGACACGGATGCCCAGCTCGCGCTCGAGAACACGAGGTTCTGGGCGCCGCTCTCGCTCACCGCCGAGCAAAAGCACTCGATCGAGGATCCCCTCGAGATGGAAGCCGCAGCGGATGCCCTCCCGATCGAGACCGTAGCGAAACGGTGGATCGTGGCGTCAGACCCCGACGACGCCGTCGCCCGCATCAAGCAATACACGGACGCGGGTTTCACGCACCTCGTGTTTCACGCCCCCGGTCACGACCAGGAGCGCTTTCTCGATCTTTTCGAGAGGGATCTCGCTCCGCG
>JANOOQ010000054.1:0-6753 GCA_031421515.1 Leifsonia sp. | reverse complement strand
GGTGGTGACACTTCCCCTCATTCTTTGAGGCATGACTGCTGTTGAGCCTGTTGAGCCTGTTGATCCTCGTGTCCGTCTTGCCATCACCCAGTGGCCGCCCGATGCGCCACGTGGCGCGGTGACCACGTTCTGTGCCGAATAAGTGGTTGGTCACGACCTTGCGCTTTTACACATTCTGATCCTCGTCACCGACACGCTCATCAGAATCCGGATCCCTCGGTTTTACGTCTCAAAGAGGCCGGCAGTGAGACCCCCGACCATTGCGCGTCGAGCCGCGCGATCGGTGGGCCAGCCCGGGAGGACAGCGTCGCCAAAGACCTTTGCGAGCTCGTCAAGATCCAATTCGTCCCAAAGGGGTCGCAGCTCGCTCGCTCTTTCGGAGCCAATCAGCGCAATTGTGTCCATGCCGAGGAGTTTCGCAGCCGCTACGGGATAGTCGAATCCCACGCTTTCCAGAAGGGAAATGCCTTCGAGGGTTTCCCACAGACGTGAGGCAACATCCGCATCCTCGCTGTACCAGTAGACGATCGTCGCAAGGTCCGGCCCGTCCTTCGTCTCGAACGACGCTGTCCAGCGGTCACGCCATGCGCGCACTTTCAAAGCCGAGTAGCCTGCCGGGGTTGGAATTCGGATCGCCACTCCGCTCGGCAGAATGAGGGGCAGTGAAGCTTGGAATACTTCCTGGAAAGCGAAGACGCTAAAAGGCTGCTCAAGTCGCCGACTCGGGGAGACTTCGCCTCGTGGTTGCTCGATCGAGCCGAAAGGCATGATGTCAACTGACATTCCCGAGATTCGGTAGCGAATGCCAGTGGTCCCTGTGGCCGTAAACTGGCTGAGGACCGCATCGTGCGCGTTCCAGTCATCTATCGCCAGACCGACGTCGACGTCGCTTGTTCCGCGGAGGCTGAACTGGTGCCCGTGGGCGCGATGCAATATGTCTCGGCACTCTGCACCCAGCAGCATTATTGTCTCCGGCCTGATTCGGCCGTCTGCGACTAGCTCGCCAACAACACTGTCAACGATGTCGAGGTGGGCCGCCTCAACCGTCGACAAGTTCATGATGTGAGTTTCTGAAAGTCTTTGCAGCTTCTCGCTGCCTACCATCTCCGCTCGCCATGAGATCGGCATAGATAAGCAGTGCCGGAGCTTCAGTCTCGAATCCGAGGAACTCAAGGCTGCGATCGTCATGAAGAATTTGTCTCGGGTCTTTCCAGAACTTTTTCCGAACCTCGATGTTGGGTTGGTCGTCCCGACGCCACCGATTCGCTGCGATGAACTCTGGCTCCAGGTCCTCAACATAAATGGTCAATGTCGTGGGTCGAAGTAGCGATCGGACGGCACACTCGCCGCTCACGAACCATCGGGCTCCAGAGTCACTTCCGAGCACATCAAGATGCTCTCCCCGATACTTAGCGATCACGAGCTTGTTTCTGAGGCCCGTTGCGAAAGCGTCCGTCCACCTGTCGATCAGCTCGTTCTTGCGAACCAGGTAAGGGTTAGATTCGCCAATGACGTATCCACTCTCCCTTAGGAGCTGGGTTGTCTGAAAGGCGATTCCGATCGACACGCCTGCTGCCTCGCTCGTATACCTGATAGGCAACGTGAACAGCTCCGGCCAAACAATCAAGGCGAATATGACTTGGGCGCGTCGCGCACTAAACAGGTTTACAGGCGCGTGGCGTGTTTCACGGGGCGCCTTGGCAGTACTTTGCGATCGGCCTTGAACATCGATGTACACATCACCAAATCTGATGAGTGCGTTTCCAGCCAGATCAACGTAGTCAATCTTTCGGCCGCGATACGCAGTCATAGTTCGCGCGTTCAGTCGATCGGCCACTAAGAGTAGGCGATGCTCATTCGCATCGCGCGAGGTATCGATCAGCTGGTCCATGCGCGCAAGCCCTAGCCCGTCAGGCTTGTACAGAGCGGATAAGACCGTATAGGTCTGCGAGGAGTTGCTCCGGCGAAGTGTGACCTCAGCGGTGATGCCAGTGGTTGCCGGCTCCCAAAGTTCGACGGGCGTGACGGAGATTCCGAACTCGTCGAGAATTGAGAGCAAAGCATTCGATGCGCTGTCGCGTTGCACGTTGCTCCCCATTCAATAATTGATCTCTTTCATTCTAATTGAAAATCGGCTTCTACTGAAAGAGTCTGTATGCTTTCTGAGAGCGCGAGTCCAACTTGGGTAGACAAATCCAACCAGCGCAATGTCAATAATGTTTGCCACTGTCATGGTTGCGCGAGCACGTGAATCGCAAGCTCGGGGGCCAGATAATCAGAGACCGATAGACCTCAGGATCTTGGTCGCCGCCGGAAGCTGTCGCGCCAGTGGAGAGGGAAACGTCGGTCCAGCTGGTACTCGAGCTCATCAGCGAGCCTCGAAGCAGAGTCTCCGGCTATCTCATATTCGTCATAGGGCGGGTCGCCGATCTCCAAATTCGCTCGACGGAACAGGTCGTCACGCACAGGTCGGGGCAGGTAGCCGGACCACTGATATGCAAGCGCATAGGCCTCCGCGACGGCCTTGAAATCATCACTCGCCAAAAAGGCTTGGTTGTCTCCGTGCCCGGCAGCTCCGGGCCAGCGACGAGCGGAGGGCCCCAGCGACGTATTCAGACCTCGCGAACTCGGAACTCTCGCGTCTTGACAGACTTTCAACAGGGCTTATACTAAAACCTGAAAGAAGTAGCCGCACCGAGCAGAGACGCCCGATCAATGTCGACCGACACCCCCCGCACTTCAGCAAGAATCACTGCACCGCGCGACTTCCCAAGCGACTTCCGGTGGGGGCTCGCCACGGCCGCGTACCAGATTGAGGGCGCCGCGACCGAAGGTGGCCGCGGTCCAAGCATCTGGGATACCTTCACCCACTCCCCAGGTCTCAGCCACAACGGCGACACAGGCGACGTGGCCTGCGACCACTATCACCGATGGGAGCAGGACTTCGATCTGCTCAAGCACCTCGGGGTGTCCCACTATCGGCTCTCCGTCTCGTGGGCCCGACTTCAGCCCCGCGGTGAAGGGCCTCTCAACGACGAGGCAGTCGAGTTCTACCGGGCTCAGCTGGGAGGGCTTCGCGCCCGGGGCATCCGTGTACTCGTGACCCTCTATCACTGGGATCTGCCGCAGCCCCTTGAGGATGGCGGGGGGTGGCCGGAGCGCACTACCGCTGTTCGTTTCGGCGAGTTCGCTACCGAAGTTGTGCGCCGACTCGGTGATCTGGCGACCGACTGGGTCACACTCAACGAACCGTGGTGCAGCTCGTTTTTGGGGTACGGCAACGGAGCCCACGCGCCCGGCCGCCACGACTACCGCGCAGCAGTCGCCGCTGCTCACCACCTGAACCTCGCCCACGGTCTTGCCTTGCGCGGCATCCGAGAGGGGCGACCGGATGCGCAGGTGGGCATAACCAATATCGTCACCGACATCGTGCCGGGGTCCGCATCGGCGGAGGATGCCGCTGCAGCCGTGCGGCTGGACGCAGTCAGCAATCGGGTGTTCCTCGATCCGGTCTACCTCGGTGAGTATTCCGCTGAAGTGCACGCGGCCCTCGATCCACTCGGGCTCGCGGACGTTGTGCTCGAGGGCGACCTCGCGCTGATTTCAGCCCGCACCGACTTCGCAGGTGTCAACCACTATCAGCGCGTCATCGCCTGGCACGATCCCGAGGTTCAGCCCTTCGCCATCCGCGAGGGCGCCGCCGAACCCGCTACGACGTCGTTCGGCTGGTCGGTCATCCCCGCCTCGCTCACCGCCGTGCTGGTACGGGTGGCCCGCGAGTTCACGCCGTTGCCGGTGTACGTCACGGAGAACGGCGCGAGCTTCCACGACTATGTCGACCCGAACGGCGACGTGCTTGACCACGAGCGGGTCGCCTACTTCGATGGATACCTTGCGGCCGCGGCCGACGCCATCCGCGCCGGGGTTGACCTGCGCGGCTACTACGCCTGGTCGTTCCTCGACAACTTCGAGTGGGCCGAGGGCTACAGCAAACGCTTCGGCCTGGTCTATGTCGACTACCGCACTCAGGAGCGGATACCCAAGTTGAGCGCCCGGTGGTACCGGCAACTCATCGCTGATCATCAGGATGCCATTGCCTCGGCGGCACCCTGACCACAAAAGGTGCAAGTCTGATGACAGGCACCGCACAACTGCAATTCACACCTCACGAGAAAAGGAACCTCAATGAAGAGAACAGCGAAGACCGCGATCGCGGTCGCTGCGGTCGCGGGCCTCACCCTGGGACTATCGGCTTGCGCGGCACCCGCCGAAGAAGCCAGCGGGCCACTCACCGTCTGGGTCATGGGTGACTCCGGCACCAACTTCGAAACCCTTGTTGCCGCCTCCGGCATCGAGGTGGAGGTCGTCGCGATCCCGTGGGACGCGATCGACGAGAAGCTGACGACGGCTGTCGCCTCCGGTAGCGGACCCGACATCCTCCAGATCGGTCTTTCGAAGTTGGCCACGTTCGCGGCAGCGGGGCGCACTGCTCGAGCTCGACGACCTCATCGCCGAGCACCCGGATCTCGCCGCGGACAACTTCCCCGCCGGCGTCTCGGGCCTGTCGACTGCTGTCGACGGCAAGATCGTGAGCATCCCGTGGACGAGCGACACGCGCGTGCTCTTCACGCGCACCGACATCCTTGCGGAGAACGGCATCGACGCGCCGCCCGCAACCTGGGATGAGCTTCGCGAAGCCGCCAAGACTCTCGCCGCACGTGGAGAGGGCCAGTACGGCTATTACATCCCGCAATGGGATGCCCCGCTGCCGATCGAGATGACTTGGAGCATGGGCGGAGAGGTGATCGATGCTGACGGAAACGTGAACTTCGACACCCCCGAGTTCGCTGCTGCGGTTGACCTGTACACGGGCCTGTATGCCGATGGAAGCGTTCCTACGAACGGCGACTTCGACCAGACCCAGGGCTTCATCTCGGGCATCGCACCGATGCTCGTGAGCGGCCCGTACCTCGCGAACGGCATCTCGGGCTCAGCCCCCGAGCTCGACGGCAAATGGCAGGCAAGCCCGCTGCCGGCCGGCGATGGTGGCTCGATCTCCTTGTTCGCCGGGTCTAACCTCGGCGTCTGGTTCAACACCGACCAGGTCGACCAGTCCCTCGCACTTCTGGACTTCATCTCGCAGCCCGAGAACCAGCTGGCTTGGTACGAGCTCACCGGCGAACTGCCCACCGTGAATGCTGCACTGTCGGATGCGACGCTTAACGAAGACCCGAACGTCAAGGTCTACACCGATCAGCTCGCGACTGCCAAGGTGTTGCCGATCGTCGCCAACTGGGACGGCATCGTCGGAACCGAGTTGCTGAACGCTTTGAACTCGATCGTGCTCACGGGTGCAGACCGCACCACGGCACTTGACACGTTCTTCGCGGCAACTACAGGCATGTCGATCAAGTAGTCCTCCCGGTGCGGGGTCGCGCGAATTGCGGCCCCGCACCTCCACCCGCACGTCACGAAGGGATCCCCGGTGCGCAGTCGTCTCACCCCCTATCTCTTCGTCACGCCGGCGATGCTTCTACTACTGACCTTCGGCACTCTGCCGATTGTCGTTGCGGCCGTGATCAGCACCACCAACATGAACATCTCGGCGTTCGCCAGCTGGAGCAACGTCGACTTTGTCGGTCTCGACAACTACGCAAAACTCTTCGCCGACAGGGACTTCTGGCAGGCACTCGGCAACACTGGGCTCTTCGCCGTCGTTGGCGTTCCGGCGATCGTGCTCCTCTCGCTGGGTACTGCCCTCCTGCTCAACCGCAGCCAGAACCGCTTCTACCGCAGCCTGCGGGCGTTCTATTTCTTGCCGGCAATCACCGCGATCGTTGCGATCTCGCTCGTCTGGAGCTACCTCTACAACACCCAGTTCGGCTTGCTCAACTACCTGTTCTCGCTGGTTGGAGTTCCTCCCGTGCAGTGGCTGTCCGATCCGTGGCTTGCCAAGTTCTCGGTCGCCCTAGTCGCGGTGTGGCGTGGCACCGGCCTCAACATCATCATCTTCTTGGCTGCGCTCCAAGGTGTACCGAAGGAGTACCTTGAGGCGGCCTCGCTCGACGGAGCTGGGGAGTGGAAGAAGACGTTCTCCATCACGGTTCCGTTGCTGCGGTTCGCCATTTTCTTCGTGTCGGTGACGACCACGATCTCGTGGCTGCAATTCTTCGATGAGCCGTTCGTTCTCACCGACGGCGGCCCGCTCGGGGCAACCACGTCGGTCTCGATCTTTCTCTACAAAGAGGGCTTCCGGCTCAACCAGTTTGGTTACGCCAGCGCCGGCTCCATCGTCTTGTTCGTGATCATCGCCATCATCACCCTCATCCAACTGCGCCTGAGGCGGGCCGATGATGAGTACTAGTCGCACAGCAGCGGGGGACCGCACGGCCATCGGTCGTCGTCGGGCACTCACCGTCTCGATCGGAGTCGCGCTCGGAGTCGGCGCGCTCATCACCGCTTTTCCGTTCTTCTGGATGCTCGGCACGTCCGTCAAGCCGCAGCGCGAGTCGATCGACTTTCCGCCGACGATCATCCCGCAACAGCCGACGCTTGAGTGGTATGGCGAACTGTTCACCGAGCTGGACTTCGGGCGATATCTCGTAAACACGGTCATCGTCGTGCTGATCGGCTTCATCGGATTGCTGCTGATGGCGATGGCGGGCTACGCATTCGCCAAGTTCGACTTCCGCGGCCGCAAGTGGATGTTCTTCCTCGTGCTTGCCACAATGATGATCCCCATCCAGGTGACGA
>JANOOQ010000053.1:0-5010 GCA_031421515.1 Leifsonia sp. | reverse complement strand
GCAGTGGGCCCTCGGCGCGCACGATGAGTTCGGTGCCTTGCCAGCTGACATCCGTGATGGCCCAGCCGTGCGCATCCGCCCACTCGTTCGCCACCGGGACCACGGCGCTCTCGACAACCGCACGCGCTCCCACCGAGACGCTCGACAGGGTGAGCGGCGCCCCCACGAGAACGAGCATGAGCCAAAACCGCGAGTACTTCTGGTTCGATTCTGGCCCATCGAAGAAGACGGATTCCCGCATCGCGAGCTCGGTATTGAATCTGCTATCCACGGCGCGAGTCTATTCTTCAAGCAGCGCGGAATTGTGTCACGATTCTCGGAACGCTCGAACCCGCGAGGAGGTTGCCCATGACCCGAGCAAGCGGCCCAGAGGCCGAGGGCGCAGCTCGCATGCACTCGGTCACGACCGACACCATCACGCTCGTTGATTCGGTGTTGGATTACTCGCGCCGCCGCATCCTCGCCACGGACACTCCCCTCGATATGCCGCTCGCGGAGGCTGAACTCAAGCGACTCGTCGGTACCACTGTCAACGAGGACGGCATCGGGGCATCCCAAGCCTTGGCCCTGTTCGAGAATGTGCTCGCTCCCGCGTGCATTACGACGGATCATCCCCAATATCTCGCGTTCATCCCCAACGCGCCAACCAAAGCAGCGACGGCCTTTGACCTCGTTGTTTCGGCGACGGCGGTCTACTCCGGATCGTGGATGGAGGGCTCAGGTGCCGTGCACGCCGAGAATGAGGTGCTCACGTGGCTCGCGCACGAGTTCGGCTTGCCGGAGGGAGCGGGCGGCGTCTTTGTGCAGGGGGGCACCATTGGCAATCTCTCGGCTCTCGTGGCTGCGCGCGAACACGCCCGACGTACGCGCGCCCAAGACGAGTTGCCCGCACGGTGGACCGTTGTGTGCAGCGCCGAGGCGCACTCGTCGATTGCGGCCGCCGCGCGCGTGATGGATGTGGATGTGCTCAAGGTCACCCCCGGCGACAGCGGAGCCCTTGAGGGGTCTGCCGTGCGGGCCGCTCTCACCGAGTTGGGCGCGAGCGTGTTCGCCGTCGTCGCTACGGGCGGATCGACGAACTTTGGCATTGTCGACGACATCGCCTCGATCGCCGTCCTCAAAGACGAGTTCGATTTCTGGCTGCATGTCGACGGCGCGTACGGGCTCGCGGCGATGCTGTCCCCGCTCGCGCGCTCGCGGTTCGACGGTGTCGGGCGCGCTGATTCGCTCATCGTCGATCCGCACAAGTGGCTCTTCGCGCCGTATGACGCGTGCGCCCTGATCTACCGCGACCCCGACTCGGGCCGCCTCGCCCACACTCAGCACGCCGAGTATCTGGACGCCCTCAACGATTCGTCCGAGTGGAACCCTTCGGACTACGCGATCCAGCTCACGCGCCGCGCCCGCGGTTTGCCGCTGTGGTTCTCGCTCGCCACGTACGGCGCCGGTGCCTACCGTGACGCAATCGGCTCCTCCATCGAGCTCGCCCACGACATCGGCCGCGAGATCGAGAGCCGCGAGAATCTGCGGCTCGTGCGCCAACCGCAACTCTCTGTTGTCGTGTTTGAACGCGTCGGCTGGTCGCGCGACGACTACGCGGACTGGTCGGCTCGCCTGCTCGACGATCAGCGCGCGTTCGTGACACCGAGTTCACACCTCGGCATGCCCAACACGAGGTTTGCGATCGTCAACCCGATGACAACTCGCGAGCAGCTCGTCGGCATCCTCGACACGATGTGATGGCGCTACCACGTGCCTTCGGGCGACTTGACTATCGGAACGGGCACGTACGACCAGTGCCCACCATTCGCATAATGACCGGATGCCCAGGGCGAGGCCCAGATCGCAGCCTCAATGACCTCGGTCGGAGCTGAGGCCGCAAAACCCGCCACGATTGCGCTATACCCGGAGTTGCCGTGGAGCGCTTCCGCGGCGTTCTCGGCTGCAATCACGAGACTGTCGTAGCTGCCGAGACCGCCGCCGCCACCCGAACCCCAGCCATTGTTCAGCGGATTGTTGCGGTTCCACCAGTCGTCGGTGCCGTTCTCTTGACGCATCCAGCGCGTGAAGACCGTCACGTTCGACTCGGTCGGCGGCAACTCCGCGAGCACTAACACGAGTTTCGCCCAGTCGTGATTCGTTCCGCTTGCGGCGAGGGTGGCGATACCAGGAGTCGCCGAGTAGGTGTCGCGCGTTACATCCGCCACTTCCACCGTCTCGGGCACGGTAATCGACTGCGCATTCGCAGCGATGTATGCCTCGAGTTGTTGCGCCGAGCTCTGCGGCGGCACGGCCACGAACGCGATCGCTGCTAGGAGCGACGCGGCGGTGAAGGCCGCTGCGATGACGATGCGTCGATCGGTCCACCGAACGCTCTTGAGACTCGTGACCAGGTCGCGGCGAGGTGCTTTGTGAGAAGTCATATCGTGGAGGTCCTGCGAAGCGCTCAATGGGCTGTCAGCAGGACGGTAACCACGCTAGCCGAGCGATGTTGGCAAAGCTCTGTGAGCGTCGTGCGCGACGTAGACCGTGTTCGAGGAAGTGCCTCCCGTGATCGGGTTGTCGAAGTCAACGACGTGGGCGATGGCCGACTCGAACACACTCGCAAGCACTGTCATGAAGTCGTCGTCGGGAGGGTCATCCGACCACAGCGCAAAGACCCCAGCGGGCTTGAGGTGTCGGCTGAGCAAGGCGAGCCCGTCGAGGGTGTAGAGATCCGCATGGCTCGGGTCAAGTTGGTGCTGGGGAGAATGATCGACGTCGAGCAGGATCGCGTCATAACGCTGAGCGCTATCGAGTGGTCGCCGCATGAGGTCGAAGAAGTCATCCAGCACGAGTCGCGTTCGAGCGTCGCCGACGAGCCGTTCAGAGACCGGCAACAGTCGTCGCTCATGCCAATCGATCACGGCTTCAAGCGCATCAATGACGGTCACAAAGCCGACACGCGCGTCGTCCAGCGCGGTGACGGCCGTGTAGCCGAGGCCAAGCCCACCCACGAGCACTTCGAGGTCAGCGCCATGTGCGAGCGCAAGCCCGAGCACGGCGAGCTGCTCTTCGGCCACGGTAAACAGGCTCGACATGAGAAACTCGTCACCGAGCTTGACCTCGAAAATTTCTACGCCGACGGATGCCTCCAGCCGGCGCCTCAGCGTCAGCTCACCCATTGGTGTCGAACGCCAGTCGAGCTCTTCGAATCTCGCACTCACGATGTCATTGTGCCGTACCGGAGACAGAGAAGCCCGACATCCCTCGCACAGGTGAGGGATGCCGGGCTCGGTGAATCGGTCGGGCTACTTCTTCTTCGCTGCAGGAGCTTCGTCGAGTGAGCTCTCGATGGCCGCGAATGCCGCGTCATCGTCGAGGGACTTTATGCGCGCAACTTGGAAGATGATCAACGCGTACACGCACTTGGCCAAGATGTCTGCGACCGAGTACCCGATCAGCTTTCCTACCCATGCGTCAGAACCGGTGAGGTTGAGCAACGGCAGGAGGAACGCAATTGGGTAGACGCCCCAGCTAAGCAAGAGCAAGTAACGCAAGTTGCTGAGCTTAGAGCGCACCCCGATCGGCTGCTTGTCGAGCGACTTGCCCAGCTGCACGAACAACACGAACAGGATGTAGGCGAACGGGATGCTCGAAAGCAGGCCGAAGAGGCCGCGGATACCGTTGTCGGTGCTGACCTCTCCTACATAGCCGAGTGCAATCATGAGCCCGGCAGCAGGCACTAGGCGAATGAGCAGGCTCGACTGAACCGCCTTCGCTAGTGCGAGAACTGCGATGAGTTCGACGAGCAGTAGTGGCACTGTGAGGAGCCAGTCGACGTAACGGTAGCCTTCGTTGAACGACTCACCAGCCGCTTGAACATAGTTACCGTTGCCGCCCACAGCGTCCGTTACAAATGCGGCCCTGAACGAGTCGAAGATGCGGAAGTAGTGGTAGGCAGCGATGCCACACACAACGATCGCGACGGTAATTGCCTGACGGTAGCGAGGCAGAACCCGGGGCAGCGAAATCAGCAGGAATAGCGCAGTAAACAGCTGAGAGGCGATGACGAGGGACAGGAAGTTGTAAACGGTGTCGTACTGATCTTGCGAGAGTATGTCTGGAATCACGGTGTTCTCCATTGCACTTTGCGAATGTTTGGCATCGCGCTGAACGCTGGCTCAACGCGATGATGTGGCGCCATAAGCAAACGCATCTGGAGCCACAAACTAATATAGTGGGTAAGTGAATCAGTAAATCAATTAGACCGTGAGAGATTTTGTCTATGGGCAGTTAGAATTTGATTCGTCCACAATCCGACGTACGGTCGGCGAGAAATGCCTCGGGAGGTGACGTGAACGACGCGCAATCGAAAGCCCATGAACTGATGGGATTCCCGGCTGCTGCGAGCGCTTTTGTCAGTGCCTTTGAGGCAAACCAACGTCGCCTTGCGATCGACGCGGGGCTCACTGGCACCGAATTGCGCGCTCTCTTTCGGGTCGCCCAAGTCGTCAGCATGACCCCGAAAGATCTCGCTACACATCTCGGACTAACTACGGGCGCCGTCACCGCGATCTCGCGCCGCCTCGTGGAGGTTGGCCTGTTCCAGCGGGTCGATCATCCGGATGACCGCCGCAGTCTTTTTCTCGAACTCACACCGCACGGACACAACGTCATGATGCAACTACACGGCGACTTCAAGGACATGCTCGCCGCATCAACCACAAGCTTGAACCCTCAGCATCTGGAGTCCTTTACCGCGGCCCTCGCTTCCGTCGCGGCAGAAGTGCGCGCGCGCGCGAATCGGCCCTAGGGCATCCGCCGCTCCCCGCACGCGCACCGCGCTATCTCCTTGTGGCTTAGGGCTACCGCCGGCAATGCGAGGTGGGGTTATAGGCCAAAAGGAGTGGATGGGATCTTGATCTAGGCGCGTGGTTGCTGGGGAAAGTCGGGGTCGTCTTACTCGGTGACGCTTAGTCGTGGCTCTTCACTCGAACTCGACGACGTGTGTGTTATGTGGTGCTCGGC
>JANOOQ010000052.1:0-7161 GCA_031421515.1 Leifsonia sp. | reverse complement strand
GCCCACGCCGCGAGAATTCCCACGACGGGCACGAGCAGTGTGAAAGGCACGACCGCGCTCGTGGGGTATTTGGCGAGCAGCGTGTTCCAAATGCCGTACCCGATGAGGGATGCCGCGACCGCCGTGTAGACGGTCGAAAGTATCGCGACCAACGGCAAGTGCGTGAGAGACTCCCACACGATCGCGGGGGAATCCACGACCATCGCGAGCGCGAGGCTCGGCAGCGGTACGACCAAGCCCGACCACACGACAAGTGAGAGCCCCGAGGCGGCTTTCGCTCGCCGTGCGAGCACGTTGCCGATCGCCCACGAGAGGGCGGAGCCCATCATGATGACGAGGGGGAGCCACGGCGCCACGGCGCTGTGTCCAGCGACGACGATCGCGAGCCCGAGCATCCCAATCGACACCCCGATGACTTGGCGCCTCGTGGGGTGTTCGCGCAAGAACACCGCCGAAATCACGAGCGAGAAGATCACTTGAACTTGGAGTAAGAGCGACGCGAGGCCGGGCGGCATTCCTAGCGCGAGCGCGAGATACATGAGCACGAACTGGCCGAGGCTCAAGAACGTTCCGATGAGGAGAACGGAGCGCCAGCCGATGCCGGGCGGCTTGATAAAGAACACCGCGGGGATCGCAACGACCAAGAATCTCAGCGCGAGAAAGACGAACGGGGGCACGCCGTCAAGACCAGCGTCGATGACGACAAAATTCGCGCCCCAAATGACGACGACGAGCAGCGCGAGGAGCGTGTGCTTTGGTGACATCGTGGCTCACGCCACGCGGCTACCGCGCGTCAAGCGACCCGCAGGCGTGCGTGTGCGTGCCCAAGCCCCCACGAGTGCTGCGACTGCGAGCACGAGGTGGATGATTAGGCCCACGAACCACCCTGGCGTCGTCGACTCGACTATTTCTTGAGGGGTTGGTTGGTCCTCCCACGCGTCGCCATTGCACTCGTCGAACACGACGTCAGTATCTGGCTCGATTTGTGCAGCTCGCACGCCAAACTTGACTGAGCCGAAGAGGTCTTCCGGGTAGCCGTCGCTCGAGTAGGTGGCGGGAACTGCGTCGGCCAAGAGCACGTAGGGGTTCGCGACGAGAATGCCCCAGAAGAGGTCAAATCGCGGCGCCGGGTAGGTCGTGACCTCGGGGGCCGAGCATTCGAGTGCGATCCCTTTTTCCGGGCTGTATTTGGTGCCGTAGCTATATGTAGACCGCACTTCGGTTTGCACAACAAGCCCGCTCAGTGTGAACGCAATGAGGGTTCCCACACTCAGGGCCGCGACCGCGAGATAGCTCAGCACGATTGAGAACAGTGGGCGGTTCAGTATGCCCGACAACCCGACCCCGATCGCCGCAACCACCCCGAGCTCAAGTGCAAGTACCCCGAGTGACACGAGAATGGTGTCGACACCTAGCCCTCCAACGATCGTCGAGTAGACGAGGAACGGGGTGGCGGCGCCGAGGAACGTGAGTGCCGTGATCCACGCAGCAAAAAATTTTCCCAGTACGAGCTGCCACGTCGTGACGAGGGTCACTTGCGTCGTCGCGAGGGTACCTGCATCCCGATCTCCATTGATGGCGTTGCCACTGAGTGCTGGTGCAACGAGGGTGCCGAGAAGCAGCACGAAGTAGATGATGGTCGAATAGATCGCTCCGCGGTCTGTGCCGCCGAAGCCGAGGGTCGCGACAGTCACCGCGAGAGTCACGAGTGCGACGAGACCGACGAACACGCCGATGAGCACGTACCACGTGACGGTACGGAGTCGTTGTCGAAGTTCGAGTTCGAGAATGACGCCAACGCCAGAGAAAAAGTTGATCACTTGGCGCCACCCTTGCTGAGGTCGAGGAACGTGTGTTCGAGGTCGCCGATCGCCGGCGCGAATGTACTGATGGGCACTCTTGCTCGCACAAGTCTTGCGAGCAGGTCAGCTGCCGCGGTCTCACCTGCAATCGGAACGAGCAATTCTGCGCGATCTTCAGTGATGTCTTCGACCGGGATGCCCGCCTTAACGAGAGCCGCGCGCAAAGCCGACGTGTCGGCCGAACGAATGCGCCAGGGGCGAGCTGTTGCTCGAGTCGCGGCAATGCTTGCTTCAGACGCCGTCACACCCGCGTCGAGGAAGACAGCGCCATCGGCCATTTCATCGAGTTCTGCGAGCACATGACTCGAAATCAGGATGGTCTTTCCGTCGCTTGCCAGCCGCCGCACGAGGTCGCGGAGGTCGATTCGCGCGACGGGGTCGAGGCCAGACGCAGGCTCGTCAAGAAGCAAAATGTCGGGATCGTTGACGAGCGCTCGAGCGAGACTCAAGCGCTGTTTCTGGCCGCGCGACAAGACGCGAGTGGGCCGGTCGGCGAGCTCACGGAGGTCGACGAGGTCGACGAGTGCTTGCGCTCGGTTCGCTGCGGTCGCTTTGTCCAGGTGATATAGCCGCCCGGTGAACTCGAGCGTGGTACGCACCGTGAGAGTCGCCCATGATCCGAGCACATCCGGCATCCAGCCGAGAGAACGGCGCACGGCGGCTGGATCAGTCACGGGGTTATGGCCGCCCACAAGGATCGTGCCAGAGTCAGGCTTGAGGAGCGACGCGAGCATCAGCATGAGGGTCGTCTTGCCCGAGCCGTTCGGGCCGATGAGCGCGGTAACGGATCCCGGTAGCGCCTCGAGGTTCGCGGCCCTCACCGCCTTCACTTCACCGAACGAACGACTCACGTCGATGACCGAGATGCCGGCGTGGGGTGCAGAGGCCGTCATATCGTCGAGCCTAGCGTCGGTGGCGTGCGTTAGCGTTTCTGCATGCCGGAGCAAGTGCAGGCGTGGTGGGCGCGCAGACAGTGGTCGAAGAGCCGCGACATCCCCTATTCCGTCGGCGAGTTTCGCGGGGACTGGGAACGGTACCCCGTGCTCATCAGGCAATACCACCCCGACCTCAACGGTGGCGTGACCCTCACTCAAGTACCGCCGGCTGCAGACGTGTGGCTGCTGTGGCAGTGTGACGTGGGCCACCAATTCATCGCGACGCCGTGGGAACAGCGACAACGGCCAGGCCGGTCGCGTCGGCGCAGCACGTGGTGTCCTGAGTGCGCGGTGGGAGCCGTCGGGCGCAGGCCTTCGAGCAAACCGAAGCCCGCGCGGCCCTTGTGCCAGAAGTCGCGCGCGGTCGGCATTGGCGTCGGGGAGGCCTTCGTGAGCGAGTGCGCGCCGCGCGTAGCATCCGCTGCAGAAGCGAGATTGCGAATGATGCTGTCCGCGCGCCTCGAGTTTGACGGGAATCACAACGCCGTGCGAGTGGCGCAGCCGTTCTTCGAGCACCTCGAGGTGTGGCCCGATCTCGCGCTAGCCGAGCTGCGCGTCGCGATCGAGTACGACACGACGGGGCGCGATGGGCTCGAGCACGTGGGCACGCGCGAGCCAGTCGACCTTCGCAAAGACCGCTTGCTGCGTCAAGCCGGGTGGGAGGTGGTCCGAATCCGGTGCGGCAAACTGCAGCCGATCGGGCCGTGGGACATTCAAGCCGCGGGCGTGTCTGCAGCCCTGGTAGAGCGCGTGATCGAGCGGCTACGCGAGGTTCGCGGGAGCCTCATTGTCGACTGCTACGCGCGCTAAACCGTCGCGTATCTCGTTGCGGAACGCTCGCGCGCCTTCGCTGCCTCGATCTCGCGATCCTTGGGAGGCACCGTTGCAACGAGGTCTTCGAGGAGGTGCGCCGTGATGTGTGCGATTTCGTGCACGGCTCGGTTGAACGCCTCTTCGTTCGCGCGCGACGGCTTCGTCGCTCCGCTGATCTTTCTCACGAATTGTAGAGCGGCGGCGCGCACTTCTTCGTCGTGCGCGGCGGGCTCGAAGTTGTGGAGGGTATGGATGCTTCGGCACATGCCTTAAGGCTATCCCCACGAGTCAGCGCGGCGCTCGTGCGATAGTGGACGAGTGACTTCGCCCGTTGGACTCTTCTCAGCGAAGTACCGCTGGACGACGATCGGGTCGAGTGCGCTCGTCTTTCTCGGGGCATTCGAGACGCTCGCTATCACGACGATCATGCCCATCATCAGCGCCGATCTGCGTGGGGAATCTCTCTATTCCGTCGCGTTCTCAGCGACGATGGTCGCGGGCGTTATTGGTATGGTCGCGGTAGGTCAGTGGTCCGATCGCTCGGGACCGACGCCTCCACTTCTCGCCTCGATAGCGATCTTCCTGCTCGGGCTATTGCTATCCGGCACGGCAGGCGCCATGGACATCTTCGTCGCCGAGCGGTTTCTTCAAGGGCTCGGCGCGGGTGGCATCAACGTCGCGCTGTATGTCGTGGTCGCCCGGCTGTACCCGGCGGCACTGCATCCGCGAGTCTTCGGCGCATTCGCCGCGGCGTGGGTGCTGCCGTCGCTCATCGGGCCGCCCTTCGCGGGAATCGTCGCTCAAGCGGCCAGTTGGCATTGGGTCTTCTTGGGCGTCGGAGTGCTCGTGATGATTGCGTCGATTGCGATCGTGCCCGCCATTCGCGAACTCAGAACAGTGCCTTCGTCGACGGATGCCACATCGCGCCGTTGGGCGATCCCCTTGTCGATCGTGGCCGCCGTGGGCGTACTCGCGATCTCGCTGGGTGCAGAGGCCGCACCGCAGTTCGCGTGGCTCGCCGCTCTCGTCGCGATAGTGATCGTGGTCGCCGCCGTGCGCCCGCTCCTCCCCGCGGGAACTCTCTTGGCTCGCGCTGGACTCCCCGCAACAATCGCGGTGCGCGCCATCGTGGCCGCCGCGTTCTTTTCGGTCGAGGTGTACTTGCCCTTCTTGTTCACGGTGAACTATGGACTCGCGCCGTGGCTCGCTGGCCTCATCCTTACGGTCGGTGCGGTCTCGTGGGCCGCGGGTTCTTACATCCAGGGGCGCGTCGAGGCGAGCCATGAGGCAATCGTGAGCATTGGTGCGGTGAGCTTGAGCGTAGGCATTGCGGTGCAGTTCGTGACGGCTTTGCTTCTCTTGTCACCCTTGATTGCTGCGGGCGGATGGCTCGTTGCGGGCTTCGGCATGGGGCTCGTCTACCCGCGCTTGTCGACTCTCGTTCTTGCTTATTCGGGTCGGCACAACGAGGGTTTCAATTCCGCCGCGTTATCGATCGCCGACTCCACGGGCGCCGCGATCGCGATTGCGCTCGGAGGTCTTATCTTCACGGCTTTTGGAGCGACGACGGGAATGGGCTTTGCCGCCGCTCTAGGACTTTCGACAGCGATTGCCCTACTCGCTTGGCCGATCGCACGGCGCGTTCGACCTAGCGAAGCCACGCGAGTTGCCTCTGACAAGATGGGCGCATGACGTCGAACCTCACTCGCGTTAGGGCTCTCGCTCAGCGCGGTCGAGCTCTATTCCCCGTGCGTGTTTGGATGCACTTCCTCGACCGAAACGGACTTCTCCTTTCGGCAGGCATGAGTTATCAAGCTCTATTCGCAGTATTTGCGGCCGTGTATGTTGGCTTCTCGATCACGGCGATCTGGTTCGCCTCGCGACCCGCCGTCATCTTGGCGCTCGTCGACATCGTGAACACGGCGATTCCAGGAATGATCGGCGAAGACGGAATCGTGAGCGTAAAAGACATGAGTGCGGCCGTCGCGGCAGGCGCAGGTGTCGCGACCGTGACGGGCTTGATCGCACTCGGTAGCCTCATCTGGACCGCCATTGGGTGGATCACGTTCTCGCGGATGGCCGTGCGCAACGTGTTCATGCTCGAGAAAGATCGGCGCAATTACGCGCTCCTGAAGGCTCAAGACCTCGTCGCTGCGCTCATCTTTGGCGCGCTTCTGCTCGCCGCGGCCGTTCTTTCGGCGGGGAGTACAGCGGCGCTCGACTGGGTATTCACGGCTCTTGGTCTCAGCACGAGTTCCGTGTGGTTCTCGGCGCTCGCCCGCGTCACGGGTCTCGCGTTGGTGTTCCTCATCAATACGCTCGTGCTTGCCGCGATGTTACGCTTCCTTTCCCGCGCGGCGATCAAGTGGCGCCGACTCGCAGGCGGTTCGGCACTAGGCGGAGTCGCGCTTCTCGCAATGCAAGTGCTCGGATCGGTGCTCATCGGTGCGACGACGCGAAACCCGTTCCTCGCGTCGTTCACGGTACTCATCGGTTTCCTTTTGTTCTTCCGCCTCATGGGCATCGTGACTCTTGCTGCGGCGGCGTGGATTACCGTCGGTGCGGCTGATCGCGACGAATCTCTTCGCATGGTTTCGCCCGGGCAGCTCGAGCGTGAACAAGCCGAAGCAGAGCATCGAGCGCTCGTACTCGCGGCTCGAGTTCGCTTGCGTGAGGCGGAGAGTGACCGCGCGCGCGCTCGATGGTTCGAACAACCCTCGGCGATTCGCCAGCTTCGAGCAACGGAGCGGGAGCTCGATGCCCTCACTCGACCCGACGCTTAGATAGCGCCCAACGCGGTCATCGCAATCGCATTGCTTCGGCTCGCGCGATGGTTTCGTTATTCGAAAGTATTAGCGCTGGAGCGAAGGAGACGAGTAACATCACTCGTATCGCGCGCGTCGCAAGCGAGGCCACGCGTTCAATCTAGGGGGTTGGCCACATGTCATCATCATCGAAAGTTCGACTGGGAGTTACCGTCGCCGTCGCCGCGACGATGGGAGCTGTTGTTTTCGGAGTGCTCCCGGCAATCGCGCAAGACGGTCTCGAAGAGGCGATCTCGAGCGAGACCTCTGACGTCGAAGAAGTAGAGTCGGAAGACGTATCCACAGAGTCGGAGGACTCGAAGGATTCGACCGGTGCCCCTCAAGATACGTTTGGTGCTTGGGTTTCGGACCGGGCACACGAATTGGGTAAAGACAGCGACGGCCGCGCGTTCGGTAGTGAAACCTCGGCTGCAGCTCGAGCGCAGGGCGACGACGACGCAGTCGATGAATCAGACGACTCCGAGAGCGTCGAGGAGTCGGCGAACGAATCGGGCGCACCAAACGGCAACGGCGCAGGCAACGGCAACGGACACTCAAACAACGGCAAGAACGACTGAACGGCAGCGACGACTGAACGGCAGCGACGCCTGAACTGCGCCGCCGCACTCCGGCATATGTCTCACGGCTGAGCCTGCGCCGTGTTACGCCGGAAGTCGCGGCGTTACTTCACGCAAGACGCAAGCGGCGGCATCCACTCTAATGTCGCTGCATGACACTAATTGATAC
>JANOOQ010000051.1:0-5030 GCA_031421515.1 Leifsonia sp. | reverse complement strand
CTCGTTGCGGGAGTCGCCGACGCGCTTCGCCAACGTGGTGTCGCAGTATTCGGACCCGGTCGCGCCGCCGCCGCGCTCGAGGGTAGCAAGACATTTGCGAAGCGGATCATGGATGCCGCGGCAGTACCCACGGGTCTCGCGACCCGCGCGGGCACGATCGAAGAAGCCGTTGCAGCTATCGACGAATACGGAGCGCCGTACGTCGTCAAGGCCGACGGTCTCGCGGCGGGCAAGGGTGTGCTCGTCACCGAGCATAGAGACGCCGCCATCGCGCACGCCGACTTCTGGCTCGGCCAGGGCGCCGTGCTGGTCGAGGAGTTTCTCGCGGGTCAAGAGGTCTCGCTCTTTCTCTTGAGCGATGGCCACAACGTTCTGCCGCTTTCGCCCGCGCAAGACTACAAGCGTATTTTCGACGGCGACGAAGGCCCCAACACGGGCGGAATGGGCGCGTACTCTCCGTTGCCGTGGTTGCCCGAGGGCTTCATTGACGAGGTCATCGAAACGATCGCGGTACCGACGATTCGGCAGCTCGCAAGCGAACACACTCCCTTCATCGGGCTGCTGTATTGCGGCCTCATCCTGACCGAGAAGGGCACGCGTGTCATCGAGTTCAACGCGCGCTTCGGCGACCCAGAGACCCAAGTCGTGCTCCCGCGGCTCGTAACCCCCTTGAGTGGTTTGCTGTTCGCGGCCGCGACGGGCGAACTCGGCTCGCACCCTCGGCCCGAGTTCTCCGACGACGTCGCCGTCGCCGTCGTGCTCGCGAGCGAAGGCTACCCCGATGAACCCATCACGGGTCGCCCGATCACGGGACTCGACCACGTGCACGACGTGACGATCGCGCATGCGGCGACGGCTCTCGTCGACGGACAGTACATCGCGACGGGCGGCCGCGTCTTGAGCGTCGTCGCGCTCGGCTCGGACTTCGCGGATGCCCGTGCTCGCGTCTACGCGGCCCTCGAGACAATTCAGCTCGAGGGTGGGCAATACCGCACCGACATCGCCCTCCGGGTGGCCGAGTGACCACGTGGCAGCACAGCTACTCCGGCAAAGTGCGCGACCTCTACTCGAGTGCCGAGCATCCGGAGCTCGTGCTCATGGTGGCGAGCGACCGAGTGAGTGCGTTCGATCATGTGCTCGAGCCGGGCATCCCGGGCAAGGGTGAACTGCTCACGACCCTGAGCCTGTGGTGGTTCGAGCAACTCGCTGTCGCAAATCACCTCGTGCGGGGCGTCGCGATTCCCGCGGAATTTGCCGGGCGCGCGATGGTCGCTCGCCGTTTGGACATGTACCCGATCGAGTGCGTCGTGCGCGGCTACCTCTCGGGCAGCGGGTGGATCGAATACCAGGAGTCGCAGAGCGTGTGCGGCGTGCCTCTGCCCGCCGGACTCGCCGACGGCGATCGACTGCCCGAACCGATCTACACGCCCGCGTGGAAAGCACCGCTCGGCGAGCACGACGAGAACATCACATTCGAGCGCACGGTCGAAATCGTCGGCGTGGATGCCGCGGCCGCCCTGCGCGACGCGTCCCTGCGCATTTTCGCCCGAGCGTCGGCCATCGCGGAGTCACGCGGAGTGATATTGGCGGACACGAAGTTCGAGTTCGGAGCCGACCCGCGCACGGGCGAGCTCACGCTCGCGGATGAAGTGCTCACCTCCGACAGCAGCCGGTACTGGGACGCAGCGCTGTATTCCACGGGCGACCGTACTGCGAGTTTCGATAAGCAAATCGTGCGCGACTGGCTCGCGTCCCATTGGGATCGCACGGGCATCCCGCCGGCGCTGCCGCCCGAGATCGTGGAGCGCACCGCGGCGCGCTACCGCGAGCTCATCGCGCGCCTCACGACGTAGCCCGGCCGCTCCGCGCGCGGTGCCTCGCGCCGCAGCACCCTGCCGCTCACGTGCCAAATGAAGGAACTCACGCCGGTTTCGGCCCGCGATCACAGCAAAGCTGGGGTCAGCCAACGTCTGATCCTTCATTTGGCACAAGCGCCGCCCACAAACGGCAGCGCGCAGCCCCGAATGGCGCACGCGCCGCACGCGGGAGCCTCGGCGGGAGGAAATACTCGGGCGCCGCGAAGTGTTACACCGGCATGACCGATCTTCTCGCCGCAGACACCGCGATGGGCGCCGTCACCTTAAGGGTCGGCAACCTCGACGCGATGACCGCGTACTACCGAGACGCGATCGCGCTCGAGCAGCTCGATGCCACCCCCGACTCCGTCACGCTCGGCCGCGGTCTCACGCCCGTCGTCGTGCTCAAGCACACGCCCGAGCTCAAGAACGCGAGCCCGCGGGATGCAGGGCTCTTCCACACGGCGATTCTGTTCGACACCGAGGAGGCACTCGCCGCCGCCGTCTACTCGGTCGCGCAGAAGTACCCCAACACCTTCACGGGCAGCTCCGATCACCTCGTGAGCAAGGCCTTCTACTTCACCGACCCCGAAGGCAACGGAGTCGAGCTCTATTGGGACCGCGAGCGCAGTGCGTGGAGTTGGATGCACGGTTCCCTAGAAATGGCGACCCTCTACCTCGACCCCAACGCGTTTCTGCAAGAGAACCTCACCGAGGCTGCCGCTACCGAGCCCATGATCGGCGGAGCCCGCGTCGGCCACGTGCATCTGCAGGTCGGCGACATCGAGGGTGCGCGCGAGTTTTACGTCAACCGGCTCGGGTTCGAGACCACGGTCGAGATGCCGGGGTCCGCGTTATTCGTGAGCGCTGGCGGCTACCACCACCACATGGCCATGAACGTGTGGAACAGCCGCGGCGCGGGCCCTCGCCAACTCGCGCTCGGGCTCGGGCAAATCGACATCGAGGTGCCGGGGGCCGACGATGTGACCGAGCTGAGCGAGCGCATGCGGCACTTCGGCATCGAGGCGCGCGACGACGGGCAGACCGTGAGCTTCGATGACCCGTGGGCGAACCTGATTCGGGTGACCGCTAGTTCTCCCGCGTAATCCCAGCTACCCTGACCCCATGACGACCCCTCTAACCGAGCTCCTCGCGCAAGTTGCCACACTCAACGACCCGGCCCAGCCGTTCACTTATGAATCGCAGGGCAACGAAATCCTCGCCAAGTGGGACATCGTGCGGGCCCAGACGCTCTACCCCGCTGAGTTCGCGACGATCGACAAGAGCTATTCGATTACCGTCACTTTCGATGAAGGCAAAGGCACCTTCAAAACGAAAGAGCACCAGAAATCGACCAATTCGTCGTTCGGCACCGGCGGATTCAGCATCGGCACGAGCGGCTTCTCCGGCAAGACGACTCAGAAGGAATTCAGCATGGAGTTTGGTGGAGTTTCGAACACCGCCGATGGCATCACTCCCGTGCTCGCCTACTCGTTCGAGACGAGCCGGATCAAAGAGCCCCTCCTCGCTTTCCTCGAGAAGCACGGCTGGAAGCGTAAGAAAGGTCTGTTCGGCTAGGGCCTAACCGCCGAGCCGTTCATCCAGTTCGCGGATGATCGGCCACGCGCCCTCTTCGGAGTTCGAGAGCACGACGATATCGAGCCCCTCCTCGAGGTAGTGGCGCACGATACCGGACGCCCCAGCGTTGATGCCCTCCTTGTAGAACGAGCGCACGGTGCCGTCTTCGTTCATATCGAACTCGAGGCCGAATCCGTACCATGTCGCTTCGTCGTGCTCGACTTGCGGCACGAAGAACTCTTCCGTGAACTCTGCGTTGAGCAGCGTTCCGGACCGCAGGGCGTCGAGAAAGCGCACGAGGTCGGGCGCGGTTACGTGCGCACCTCCGTCGGGGGACCCGATCGGCGGGTATCTGTAGATGTTCGACACCCACGTGCCATCGACCTGATCCCAGCCCTCGGCTACTCGCGGAGCTGCATCCCGTCGGTCATAAAACCCCGAGTCGAGCATGCCTGCCTTCGTGAAGACTTCGTCGAAGACGTACTGGCGATACGAGACGCCTGTGACTTTCTCGATCGCGAGGCCGGCAAGAATGTAGCCGACATTGCAATAGCGACACTCGACGCCCGGCGCGTCGAGTGTCTCCTTGTGCGCGAATTGCGGCAGAAAGTCGACCGTCTCGATGACGGAATAGTTGGGCTTGTCGACCCACAGCGCCGCGTAGTCTTCGCCCGCTTCTTCGTCGGCGTCGTCGGCGATTCCACTCGTATGGGTGAGCAAGTGCAAGAGCGTGACATCGGTGCCGATGGTTGTGCCCTCGAGGTCGACATAGTGGTGAATGGAGGTCTCGAGGTCGAGTTCGCCACGGCCCACGAGTTGCAACACGGCGACGCTCGTGAAGAGCTTCGTGATCGACGCGCAGTCGAAGCGTGTGTCGAGAGTGTTCGGGATGCCCCAGCGCTGTGTAGCAAGGCCGGTCGCCGACTCGAAGATCGTCGCGTTGCCCTTCTTCACGAGCACCGTGCCCGCGAAGTCGTGGTCGTCGATGAATGCGTCGAGCCCGGTCGTGTCCATGCCGAAAGCCTAGCTAGCATGGCGCAGTGAGCGCGTTGCGAAGATTGAGTCGGTTTGCCATGATCCCCGCGGCGCCCGTGCTGTTCGCTCAAGGCCGCAGGTTGCGACGCGATACTCCGCGATTGCCGGATGCCGCGGAACCATGGTTCGGCTCGATCGCCGGCCCTCAACCGCTGCGCTTACTCGTGCTCGGCGATTCCACCGCTGCGGGAGTCGGCGCGGCCACGCAGAACGACGCCCTCGCGGGTCACCTCGCGGGCGAGCTCGGCGCGCTCACGGGCCGCGGCGTCGAGTGGCGGGCAGTCGGCAGGAACGGCGCGAGTTCGCGCGACATCATCACCGATTACCTTGGCGATGTGGAATCCGGCTCCTTCGACATCGTGTTCCTGGCCGTTGGAGCCAACGACGCCTTGAAGTTGCGGTCGAGATGGGCGTTTGCGCGCGACATCCGTTCGATCATCAATCGACTGCGCGCGTCAAACCCCAAGTCGATCATCCTCATGTCGAGCTTGCCTGCGTTCTTTAGGTTCGAGCTGCTGCCGAATCCGCTCAAGTTCAATCTTTACGTGCACTCGATGAGCC
>JANOOQ010000050.1:0-3939 GCA_031421515.1 Leifsonia sp. | reverse complement strand
TCGACGAGCCTGGAGTAGAAGCCGATCCCCTTCGCGTTGACGGGCCCACCGTCGGGGCGCACGCGAGACCACGACGTAGAGAAGCGGTATGTCTGCAGACCGAGGTCGGCCATGAGGGCGACGTCTTCGCGATACCGGTGGTAGTGGTCACACGCGACGTCGCCATTGTCGCCATTGACGACCGCGCCGGGAACACGGCAAAAGGCATCCCAGATTGAATCTGTCCGGCCGTCTTCGCGCGCGGCACCCTCGATTTGGTACGCAGCGGTGGCGGCTCCGAAGAGAAAGTCGCGGGGAAACGGGCGTGGAGTGAGCGACATGCGCGCGGACTCCTCCCTAGCAATTGACGTCATCCGATTAGCCCTTTACCGCCCCGGCCATAATTCCGCTAACCAATTGCTTGCCAGCAAATATGAACAATAGCAGCAGCGGAATTGTCGCAAGCACTACGCCAGCGAGAACGATTGAGTAGTCAACGAAGTAGTTGGACTGCAAGAGTGAAAGCGCTACCGGCAGTGTCGGGTTTTGCCGGTCGAGCACGATGAACGGCCAGAAGAAGTTGTTCCATGCACCAACGAAGGTGAACAAGAAGAGCATCGCCGCGGCGGGTCGAGCCGCGACTACTCCTACCGTCCAGAATGTTCGGATCATGGATGCACCATCCACGCGAGCCGCCTCGATGAGCTCGTTCGGTACCGCTTGTCGCAAGTACTGGGTCATCCAAAACACCCCGAACGCACTAGTGAGGGCGGGAACGATGATCGCGCCGATCTGGCCCGTCCAGCCGAGTTCAGAAAACAGGATGTAGAGCGGCACGACTCCGAGTTGTTGCGGGACCGCCATCGTCGCGACGACGAACCCGAGCAGGACCGGGCCGCCGCGAAACCGCAGCTTCGCGAACGCCCACCCCGCGAGCGTCGACGTGATGACGACTGCGGAGGCGATGAAGAACGACGAGTAGATCGAGTTCCAAAGCCCTGCCCAGAAGTTAACAGCGGGATTCGACATGACAGCTATTGCGTTGTCTACGAAGTTACCGCCTGGCAGCCACGGACGCTCACGGAGCGACGAGGCATCCCCCGATCCAATGATGAATGACCAGTACAGCGGGAACGCCGCACTGACAAACACGACGCCAAGCGTCGCGTAAACCCAGAATCCCGGGCGGTTTCCGCGGATGTGTGTCGTTCTCATCGTGCGACCTTCTTCTTGTTGCGCCGGCCGATGTACTCAGCACGCGAGCCCTCGTCACGCACGAGAGAGCGCGTAACCAGGAGGTTGAGCAGCCCAATCAGCAGAATGATGATGAAGAGAATCCACGCCATCGCAGCGGCTCGTCCGAAGTTCCACTGGCCCCACCCGATGTCGTAGAGATAGAGCGAGATCGTCAGCCACTGTTGCGCAGCGCCGCCTCGCCCGAACTGGTCATAAACGCGCGGCTCGTCGAAGATCTGGAGTCCGCCGATCGTCGACGTAATGATGACAAAAATGAGGGTGGGCTTGAGCGAGGGGAGCGTAATGCTCGTGAATTGGCGGAAGAGCCCGGCGCCGTCGACCGTCGCGGCTTCGTAGTAGTCACGATTGATCGCTTGCATTGCGGCGAGCAAGATGAGGGTGTTGTAGCCCGTCCAGCGGTAATTCACCATCGTCGCGATTGCGACGTGACTCCAGAACGGCTCTTTGTGCCACGGAATGGGCGCGAGGCCGAGGTCGGTGAGAGTCCCGTTGATGAGTCCGAAATTGTCGGCGAACACGACCGTGAAGATGAGGCCGACCGCGACGGGAGCGACAACGAACGGGAGTAGCACGCCCATGCGCCAGAAGGTCTTCGCTCGAATGTTCCGGTCGAGCATGACAGCGATGAAGATCGCGAGAAGCAATTGGGGAACCGTAGACAGCAAGAAGATGCTGAAGGTGTTGCGCAAGGCGGTCCAGAAGTGCGGCTGTTGCAGAATCCAGATGTATTGGTCAAAGCCGATGAACGTTCCCGAGTTGCGAACGAGATCCCAGTCCATGAACGAGATGACTGCCGTGTAGATGATCGGAAAGAGTCCGACGACGGCGAACATCAAGAAGAACGGGGAGATGTAGAGGTACGGGGAGAACTTGAGATCCCAGCGGCTCACCCGGTTTGAGAACGAGAGTCTCATTGGCTTCTTCGACAATGCGGTGCTCATGGATCGGCTTTCAGTCGCGGTGGCACGGGGGCGGTTGATATGCCGCAGGGTGCGGGTCGCCCGAGAGGACGGCTCGCACCCCTGCGGTGTGCCTTCTAGAAGGCGGATACCTCAGTTACCCAGTTGTTCCAGCTTGTTTCCTTGTCTTCGAGGCCGTCGAAGACGCGAGTGACTGCACTCTGCAGTGCGTCGTGGAACTGGAAGTACTGTGGTCCCTTGAACGTCGCAACCGTGATGGCGTTGGCGCGGTTGGTGAGGATCTCACCCGTGGGAGCAGCGTTGAAGTAGTCGTTCGTTGCTGCCGCGAGCTCGTCGCTCGAGAGAGCGTCGACCTGGCTCGGGAAGGTGCCCGCGTTAGCGAATGCCTTGAGCTGGGTCTCGGGCGAGGTCAACCACGCCGCGAGCTGCTGCGCTGCCTCAACATGAGCACCGTTGGCCGGAACCGTCAGGTACGAACCGCCCCAGTTTCCGCCGCCGCCGGGGAACGCGTCAGCGATGTCCCAGCCCGTGGTGTCGGGTGCGTTGCCCGAGATGACGCCGAGCATCCATCCGGGGCAGAGCATCGTGGCGAATTCGCCACTCGCGAGCGACGCGAACCAGTCTTCGCTCCACTGACCCGCGTATGCGGAAACCGGTACAGCACGGTCGACGACGGTGTTGTACGCGTCTTCGATGTCCTTGTTGGTGGTCGCAACTATCGAGCCGTCGGTCTCCTCGTACGCAATGTCGAGCTGGTTCACGATGCCTTGGAGCGCGGAGTTGGCCGAGTCGATGAACGGCTTGCCCGTGGCTGCCTTGTACTCATCGGCGATGTCGAAGAAGTTGTCCCAGTCGCCCTCGAAGAGTGCGGCCACTTCGGCGCGGTCGGTCGGCAGGCCAGCGGCGGCGAACAAGTCGCTGCGGTAGCAGACGCCCTGCGGGCCGATGTCGGTGCCGTACGCGATGAGGTTGCCCGCGGAGTTGGTAGCCGAAGCTTCCTTCCAGTCGAGCCAGCGGCCCTTGATGTCGTCGGGCACGGGTGCAAGCAAGTCGGCGTACTGCATCGCTTCGGTGAACCAGTCGATTTCGACCGCCTCAACGTCTGCGAGGCCGGACTTGCCGAGCTTCTGGAAGAAGTTGGCGCGAGCGTCGTTCGACGTTGCTGCCTTGTTGTGGATTACTTCGATGCCGGTCTCGGCCGTGAACTCTGCGAGCAGTTCGTCGGTGTACCCGAAGTCGTTGAATGTCGCGAGAGTGAGAGTGACATCCTCCGTCGACTCCCCACCTCCCGTTGCGCATCCAGTCGCGACCAAGGCGATTGTGGCGGCTCCAGCGATTGCTGCAGCGATCGTGCGTCGTGATGTTCTCACGGTCACTCCTTTGTGTGCGTGGCGGTTGGGTTGGATCGATGGGAGCGCTCCCAAATGTGGTGGTGGGAGCGCTCCCAAACGATCGCGGCCAACATTAGGCATGGCCCTTCTGCCCTGTCAAGTGGTGGGTGGGAGCGCTCCCACGACGGTACGCCAACGGTAACCGCTTGCCTAGCGCGACAACCGCGGAAATACACGGGTGCCGCGGCGCGAAGAATCTACAAAACTTTTTTCACGGAATCGCTGTCTGCCGGGTCGGATTCCCGTTCCGAGTCGCTCGCGAGGGAATCCGCCCCCTCCGAAGTTGCGGCGGCAGTTGCGTCGACGCGCTCGGCTTCCGCGGCCTCAGCAGCGACGTTGTCGGCGTTTTCCCGCAGAGCGGACTTTCGCCCGTGCGGACCATGGTTTGGTCG
>JANOOQ010000049.1:0-1798 GCA_031421515.1 Leifsonia sp. | reverse complement strand
GCCGCACGAGCGCACGCAACCGCATCACGGGGATCGTCACGAAGGTGACGAAAGACACCGTGATGGCCCAAGTGGAGATCCAGGCCGGTCCGTTCCGGATCGTGTCGCTCATGAGTGCGGAGGCGGCCACCGAGCTCGGCCTCGAGCCGGGAAGTCTAGCGACCGCGAGTATCAAGGCGACCAACGTCAGCGTCGAGGTGCCGTGAGGCCCGCCGTCGCCCTCGTCGCCGTGCTCGCCCTCGCCGGATGCGCCGCGCCCGCGTCCCACGCCCGCACCGTGACCGTCTTCGCCGCCGCGAGTCTCACCGAGAGCTTCGACGCGATCGCTGCCGCATTCGAGCAGGAGCACCCCGGCGTGCACGTCGTGCTCAACTACGGCGGCAGCGCGTCCCTCGCTTCGCAGATCGCCGAGGGCGCCCCCGCCGACGTCTTCGCCGCGGCGAGCCCCGCCCTGCTGCCCGAGGGCATCTCCTTCGCCACCAATGCGCTCGAACTAGCCGTTCCGACCGGCAACCCGGGTGGCGTCGCGAGTCTCGCCGACCTGGCTCGCCCCGAGCTCGTCGTTGCGCTGTGCGCCGTCGAGGTGCCGTGCGGGGCCGCCGCTGCGACCCTTCTCGCCGATGCCGGCATCACCGCCTCGGTCGACACTTTTGAACAGGACGTCAAGGCCGTGCTGAGCAAGGTCGAGCTGGGCGAGGTGGATGCCGGGCTCGTGTACGTGACCGACGTGCTCGCTGCGGGCGACCGGGTGCAGGGGATCGAGCTGCCCGAGGCGAAGCCAGTGGCCTACCCGATCGCCGCACTGACGGAGTCTGAGGTGGCCGCAGCGTTCGTCGCGTTCGTGCTCTCAAATGCGGGTCAGCGCATCCTCGCGGAGGCGGGCTTCGGTGCGCCGTAGTCTGAGCCCCGCGATCTGGCTGCCCGCGGGGCTCGCCCTCGCCCTTCTGGGCCTGCCGCTTGTCGCGCTCGTCGTGCGCGCGCCATGGGGGCAGCTTCCCGAGCTCTTGTCGCGAGCCTCCGTGCTGCAGTCGATCGGCCTCTCGCTCGGCACCGCGGCACTCGCGACGCTCGTGAGCCTCGTGCTCGGCATCCCCCTCGCGATGGTGCTCGCGCGTTCCGCGCACTGGGCAACCGTGCCGCGTCGGCTTCTCCGTGCCCTCGTGATCGTGCCGCTCGTGCTCCCGCCGGTCGTGGGCGGCGTCGCGCTGCTGCTCTTACTCGGTCGGCGGGGACTCATCGGGCAGTTCCTGCCGTTCACGATCCCGTTCTCGACGAGTGCCGTGGTGATCGCCCAGGTATTCGTGGCGATGCCGTTCCTCGTGCTCGCGGTTGAGGGAGCGATCCGGTCCGCCGACCACCGATTCGCAGCTGCGGCCGCGACGCTGGGTGCGTCCCGGGCCACGGTGTTTCGGCGGGTGACGCTGCCGCTCATCGCGCCCGGCGTTGCCGCGGGCGCCCTGCTCTGCTTCACCCGTTCGCTCGGAGAGTTCGGCGCCACGATTACCTTCGCGGGCAGCTTTCCCGGGGTCACCCAGACCCTCCCGATCACGACTTACCTCGAGCTGCAGCGTGACCCGGATGCTGCGATCGCCCTCTCCCTCGTGCTCCTCGCGGTGAGCGTCGCCGTGCTCGTGAGCCTGCGCGACCGCTGGGTTCCGGGGTTGTCCGCATGAGACTGGACGCCGCGGTGCGGGTCACGCGCGACACCTTCGCGCTCGACGTCGAGCTCGGGGCCGAGCGGGCGCTCGCGATCGCCGGTCCCAACGGTGCAGGCAAGAGCACACTTCTCGCGGCGCTC
>JANOOQ010000048.1:0-2705 GCA_031421515.1 Leifsonia sp. | reverse complement strand
CGGGACCCGTCGGGTGGATCGACGGGCGCGGCGACGGCGAGTGGGCTGTAGCGCTTCGCTGTGCTCTCGTCGAGGGCGAGATTGTCACTGCGTATGCGGGGGCGGGGATCGTTGCGGGTTCGGACCCTGCGTCGGAGCTTGCCGAGACGGAGCTGAAGTTTCGTCCGGTTGTTGAGGCGTTTGCCTAAGCGGGTTTCGATACGGCCTTGCATCCGACCCCGCACAGCCGGGTCGGCGCTGGCGTCGCAGAATCGCAAAGCGATTCCCTGAGCTCCAGCGCGCTACTCAACCAGCCTTAAGTCGCGGCGAGGCGCGCCTGCTGCTCGGCGACATCGAAGGTTGCCGCGGGCCACTGCGGGTCGAGGGTGCGCAGCGCATCCAGCAAGAGCGACTGCACGGCCCAGCGCGCGTACCACTTGTTGTTCGCGGGAACCACGAACCACGGGGTGACGGGGGTCGACGTGCGCGAGAGCGCGATCTGGTAGGCCTCTTGATACTTCGGCCAGAGCATCCGCTCATCAATGTCGCCGGGGTTGAACTTCCAGTTCTTGTCTGGCCGAGCGAGTCGTTCGCCCAAGCGAGCGTTTTGCTCGTCAGCCGAAATGTGCAGCATGACTTTGATGATCGTCGTGCCGGATTGCACGAGTTCGCGCTCGAAGTCGGCGATGATGCCGTAACGTTGCTCGACTGCTTCGGGGGTCGAAAGCTCGCGCACGCGATGAATGAGCACGGCTTCGTAGTGCGAGCGATCGAAGACACCGATGATGCCAGGGGACGGCAGTGCCGGGCGCACGCGCCACAAGAAATCGTGCTTCTTCTCTTCATCGGTCGGAGCTTTGAACGCCTTGATGCGCACCCCCTGCGGATCGATGCCCCCCACGACGTGCCGAATGATTCCGCCCTTGCCCGCGGTGTCCATTGCTTGCAGCACGAGTAGAACGCTTCGGGTCCCGCCGAATCTGCTCTCGGCATACAGCCGCTCCTGCAGCTCCGCGAGCTCCTCCTGATTCGCCTCGAGCGCTGCTTCGGCTAGCTTCTTCGACTCCATACCGGGGGTCGATCCCGGGTCAATGCTCGCGAGATCGAAATCAGCGGCGACAGACGTAAGTGGGCTCATGCGCCCACGCTACTCGCGCGGCAGCGGCACTTCTACGATGACGGGACCAGTTGATGCCGTGAGCGCTTGATCGAGCGCCCCTCTCGTGTCGACGCGCACGTAGTCCCAGCCGTACGCTTCGGCAAGCTTCGCGATCGACACCACTTGCGGCGTCAGCAACACGCGGTCGAACGCGGGACCGCCCTGCTGGCCGACCTCGAGCGCGTCGAAGATCGTTCCGCCGCCGTCGTTGCCGACGATGACTTGGATGCGCGGACGCGTCTCCCCAAGCCCGAAGAGCAGTGCGCCGGCGTCGTGCAGAAACGTGAGGTCGCCGATGAGGGCTCGAGTGGTTCCCCCGGAGCCTTCGGCTTGGCTCGCGAGTGCGATACCGAGCGCGGTCGAGATCGTGCCGTCGATGCCCGCGAGTCCGCGATTCGAGTGCACGGGAATCCGCTTGCCCACGAGCACTTTGTCGGCTTCGCGAATGAGGCGGGATGCGCCGAGCACGAGTCGATCGTGCGGCCACGTCGAGCGCCAGACGGCCTCAACGAGCGTGCGTCGCGTGACGGGAGCGCGCACGGCGGCAAGCTCGCCTTTCGCGTGCGCGCCGGCGTCGGCCGTGGCATCGGGAGCTTCGTCGGCGTCTTCGATGAGGGCTCGACTCGCGGCGACCCAGCGGCCCGCCCACGCGCGTGCGTCGGGCTCGCCCACGACAGTGACGGCGTCGGCGAAGGTCTTCACGAGTCGTCCCGGGTTGAAATCATCGGCAGACGGATGCCGCACGACGACAGTCTCGACCCCGTCGCGCTGAATCAGCGCGGGCACTTCTCGGCTGAGGGTGGGGTGCCCAAACACGATTACGCGCGAGACGCGGTCGCCGAAGTTCGCGGTCGCGAGCAACTCGCGGTAGGCGACGACGAGTTGCGGACCGAAGTGCGCGCCACTTGCGACCTCCGCGAGGAGTGGGGCACCGAGCTCGCGCGCCACTTCTTCCGCGCGCTCGCCCGCGCCCGTGCCCGCGACGACGATGGTGCCCGGGAGGGGGCGCAGTTCGAGCGGGGCGGCGCCCGTATCGCGACCCGGCTGAGGTGCGCCTTGTTGCTCTCGCGCGGCCTCGGATAGAGCAAAAAGGCGCACCTCACGCGCGGGCGCCGCCGCCTCCGGCAACGTGAACGGCGATGACAGCGGTTCCGCGAACGCGAGGTTGAGGTGCACAGGGCCGGAGTCGAAGGCGACCGCGTCGCGTGCTAGTTGCGCCGCGGCATCCGTCTCCCCTGGTTGACCCGTGGGCGCACCGACATCCCACGTGCGGTGAACCGCCGTGCCGAAAATGCCGGGCTGGTCGGTCGTCTGGTTCGAGCCGACGCCGCGCAGCGACTCGGGCCGGTCGGCCGTGACAACAATGAGCGGAACCCCCGAGTGATGCGCCTCGAGCACCGCGGGGTGGAGGTTGGCGACCGCCGTTCCCGAGGTCGTGATGATGAGCACGGGTCGGGATGTCTCGACCGCAATGCCAAGCGCGAGAAATCCGCCGACGCGCTCATCGATGCGCACGCGCAGTCGCACGAGACCCGCGCGCTCGAACTCCGCCGCCGCGAGCGCGAGG
>JANOOQ010000047.1:0-3962 GCA_031421515.1 Leifsonia sp. | reverse complement strand
GGACCGCGATACCTGATTCGTTCGCAAATCGATCGACCGTTGCGCTGTCGATATAGTCGGGCCAGTTTGACCACGTGACGCTTGGATCTGTGGCCGAGGAGTCTTCGACGGCCGTCGGTGACGAACCAACGCTGCACGCTGCGAGAGTCAAGGTCGTGGCTCCAACTGCGGCACCCTTGAGCACCGAGCGCCGACTCATTTGAGTTGATCGCATAAGCCGCACGAGTTCGCGCACCATCGGATCGCCCATGAGAGGATCACGCATCGACTGGCCTCCTTGCCAACAACACAGCGGGTGGCACCACTGAGTCGCAGGCCTGTGCGGACTCCACTTTAGCGTCTCGGCTAGCGCCTCACTACGACGTCGCGGCCTCGCTTTGGATCGTGTCGATATATTCCTTAATCGCGGGCACAGCGACGAGTTTGTCGCGATAGAACGTGTTAATGAGGTTGACGACTTGAGACTGAGCGGCCTCGACGTCGGTCGAGCGCTTGGCTCCCGACTCTTGCGACTCTAAAGTCTGACGAAGCACGAGAAGCGCGCGCACAATTTCTGCCTCGGCATCGCCGTCGAGTGCTTCAACGACTTCGAGCACGAGCGCATCTGCTTGGGAACGAACCGCCTCAATCGGAATCGATGTGCCCGGTTCGGTTGCATTCTCGAGCGTCGAAATGAGCGACCAGACTTGGTACAGGATCGTCGACGGTTCGTCGAATAGCTCTCGCACGAACGCAGCATCGAGATGCCTCCCCGAGAGGCGAAAGACGTTGTACATGCGTTTCGCAGCCTTGCCGTAGTTGAGGTGGTCTGTGAGGTACTTGCGCACCTCCTCCTCGAGTCGATCGACATACTCGTCGAGCGCGTCATCCGAGACGAACTTGGCGATCTTGGCGAAAACCGGCACGGCGTCTGCGTCGAGGTAGACCTCCTGAAAGTACGCGTCGAGGTAGCCGTCAAGCGAAACGATCTCGCCGTCGGGCGCTTCCCACGTGACATCGATCACGTTGCTCGCGTTCGACAGCTGCGTTCGCTGCGGGTCGGTCACGACCCAATCGAGCTTGCACCAACCGGGGTCGAGAGCAGCTTCGTCCCATGTGAGCACGACGGGTGTTCCATCGGCCTTCGTGAGTTCGACGCGACCAGCTTCAATCTCATCGGCATGCCACGTGATAGGACTTCCCTTTCGAACCTGCCACTGTCCGTGCATCCCGTCGAATGAATGGCTGCCGAGCTTGGCTTCGAGAAATTGATACGTGTCGCCCTTGAGGGTAGAGAGCACTTTGTCGCGCATGAGTCCCGCGAGAATGGTGCACGCTGCTTCGCGAGTCTCGGCGATGATATTGAGGCGCTGAAAGTAGTCGCAATCGCCTGGAAAGCTCTGGATCTTGGACTGAGCGGCCGAACCGGAGAGAGCGAGTGCGCTCTCTGCGACGCCCTCGGGGCCGGTTACCTCGACGATCTTGCCGATCGATCGGAATCGTTCGAGGTCTCGCCCGCTGAAGTCGAGCATGGAAACTCGGTGGCCGAACGTGCCGCTATCGGTGTCGACGACAACATCGCGACTATCTTGCGAGGCCGCGATGGCCGCAAGCCACGACACGGTTGCACCCTCGTCCATCTCGATCCCGAGCCGATGCGCGGAGTCGATAATTTGCTGCACATCGGCTGTCTTGGCGGATCCCTTTGCACTGGTCACCAGTTCTCCTTACGTGGATTGTGGCAAAGCGCCGGGCCTATCGGTTAACGTCGAGCGGACTCGGCGCGAACCGCTCGGAAAACCGCGGCCTGAACCTTGGCGTCGCCGAGCGCGTTGTGGGACAACTTACTCCCGTCGAGGTAGAGAGGCGACAAGTACTTCAGACTCGTTCGTGCCCACGTCGTGCCCGCGGCACCCATGTAAAGCGACTTGATGTCGATCGCGGAGTGACCAAACGGGTTGCGGCCGAGATAGCGGTGAAAATAGTCGTCGACGAACATCCAGTCGAACACTGCATTGAATCCCACGAAAATAGGCACGTTTGCCTCAGGGACTACCGAACTGATCCACTGCTCGAACTGCGTCATTGCTGCAGCTGGTTCTTGGCCGCTGGCCTCGAGTTCACTCATCGATAGGCCGCCGATCGCCATCGCGGAATCGACAGTCGCGGCCTTGTCTGGCTTGAGCTCGACATAGAAGTTGACATCGTCGCTGTCGACAAGGCACGCGCCGATAGACAGCATCGAGAACGCGCTCGGAGTCGGTCCCGCCGTCTCGACATCCACCGAAATGAAGGTCTCGGTGCGCTCTGCTCGCTCAGCCATAGAGGCTCACGACGGCTTCCCTGAAGGCGACCGTGTGGCGTTCGACATCGGCCGCCGTCGTTTCAGGGCACATGAGCGCCATGTTATGGAATGGAGTCATGAGGATGCCGCGATTGAGCGCGTGCAAGTGCAAGTACTGTTGCAGCTCGAAGTCGTCTGCCTCTGCGGCCTCCCGGCCGTCGTGCGGCGCCGTCGGTCGGAAACTGTATTCCGCGCGGGCTCCCAATTGCGTCACTTGCCAACCAACACCGAACTCGTCGATCGCCGCTTGCACGCCCGCCGTCCATTCGGTGCAGCGATCGATCATTCGCTCGAAGGCTGCGGGCGTGAGCACTTCGGAAAGTGTGCTGCGGATTCCCGCGAGCGACACAGCGTTGCCCGCAAGGGTTCCACCCACTCCCCCGACGTCGATGTCTTCGAGTTCGAGCGATTCGCGCACGGCGAGAGCGAACTCGTGCGTCATTCCGTAGGCTCCCGCCGGGATGCCGCCACCAATGCTCTTGCCGAGCACCACGGCGTCGGGCTGCAAATCGAGCTGGGCGATCATCCCGCCGGGTCCGGCACTGAACGTGTGCGTCTCGTCGATGATGAGGATCGTGCCGTACTTTGTGCACAGCTTGCGAACGGCCTCGTGGTAGCCAGCGTCTGGCAACACGATCCCGATGTTCGTGAGCGCAGGCTCAATGAGCATCGCAGCGATATCGCCTTGCGCGAGAACGCGCTCGAGCCCCTCAACGTCGTTGAACTGCACGACCGCGGTCGTCTCTGCGAGCGCGACGGGAGGGCCGATGTTTCCGCGACGCGACACCACGGTGCCTGAGTCGTCGAGCGTTGCATACGCTTCATCGACTGTGCCGTGATACGAGTAGTCGTGCACGAGAATCCGCGGCCGGCCCGTTACTTGACGCGCGAACCGGATGAGGCTGCGGTTTGCATCCGTCGCCGAGAGCGAGAACTGCCACACGGGAACACGAAACCGCTCGGCCATAATCTCCGCTGCCGCCGCGGCATCCTGAGTCGGAAGCATGAACGTCGAGCCCTTGACGAGCTGCTCGCTGATCGCGCGAACCGAAGCCTCGGGCGCATGACCGCACATCGCGCCGGTGTCACCCAAGCACAAGTCGACGTGATCTATGCGATCGAAACACTCGAAGTGAGCGCCGGATGCCCCGCGCACGTAAACCGGCCATGGCCCCGGCCATTTCGCCATCCACAACATGGGCACGCCGTCGGGCATGTGTTGGACCGCCCGCTCAAACTCCGCTTTGGACTCAGGTCTAGCGGCGCGAAAGATCTCGAGTTCGCTTTCCCACAGCGCGGCAAGGCGCGCTCGATCCACGTAGTGCTGGGCCATGGGTTTAGCCTACTTTCGCGAGTCGCTTGCGTCGCGCGGCAGCTGACACTTGCGAGACGATCACGAGTATGAGCGCGAACAAGAACACGGCGGATGCAATGACGTTGGCCTCGGGAGGCATACCCTTTGCCGCAGCCGTGTAAACAAACACGGGGAATGTCTCGACTCCACCGTTGTTGAAGCGCGTGATAATGAAGTCATCGAAGCTCAACGCGAACGAGAGCAGCGCCGCCGCGATAATGCCGGGCAGCAAGAGCGGGAACGTGATCTTCCAGAAGACTTGAGGCGCAGAACCATACAAGTCAC
>JANOOQ010000046.1:0-3781 GCA_031421515.1 Leifsonia sp. | reverse complement strand
GGATTTGGCGGTGGCAGAGGTTGCCGTGTTACGCGCCAAGGAACGCAGTTTAGGGATCGCCGTCGAGGTATGATCGCGCTCTTTGTGTCGGGTACAAGTTTTGATCAAATGACCTTGCAAAGGTGATTGATCCTGTGCGCGAGCCGTGGTCTGCATGTGCCATTGGTTGCGCGGGGGGGCTTTCATGCGGGTGTTTATCAACGGCTTCGGGCGCATCGGGCGGTCTGTTTTGCGGGCATTTGTGACCGCGCCGGACACGTGGCCAAAGATGCAGATTGCCGGGATCAATGATATCGCGGCCGCCAATATGTGCGCGTATCTGTTTGAATACGATTCAGTTTTCGGGCCATGGCGCGGCACGGTTTCGCTGGCGGATGGGGTATTGGTGGTAAACGGCCGTGCCATTCCGCTGCACCGGACGGCGGATATATCCTCGCTCGATTTGGCAAGCATAGACGTTGTGCTGGAATGCACCGGGCGGGCGGAGGCGCGTGATGTGGCGGAGCGGGGCTTGCGGGCGGGGGCGCGCCGCGTGCTGATTTCCGGGCCGTCGGGGGCTGCAGATTTTACGGTTGTGCTGGGGGCCAATGACGAGGGACTGGCGGGCCAGCGGGTGGTGTCGAACGCATCTTGTACCACCAATGCGCTGGCCCCGCTGGTGCGGCTGCTGGACCGGGAATTTGGGGTTGTGACCGGATCAATGACCACGATCCATTGCTATACCGGGTCGCAGCCGACGGTCGATGCCCCGGCGGCGGATTTTGCGCGCAGCCGGGCTGCCGCACTGTCGATGGTGCCGACGACGACTTCTGCGCAACAGTTACTGGATGTGGTGCTGCCAGGGTTGGCGGGGCGGATCGAAGGGTCGGCAGTCCGGGTGCCGGTGGCGAGTGTGTCGGCGGTGGATTTGTGCGTGATGACGGAACGGGGGGCGAGCGTGGCGGCGGTGAATGCGGTGTTTCGGGCGGCGGCCCAGACCGCTGGAACCGTGATAGGGGCCACCGACCGCGCGCTGGTCTCCACTGACCTGCGGGCGCGGGCCGAGAGCATCGTGATGGCCTTGCCGGAAACACGGGTGACGGCGGGGGGGATGTGCCGGGTGTTTGGCTGGTATGACAATGAATGGGGGTTTTCGAACAGGATGCTGGATGTGGCGGGGCGGATGTGAAGGGGGGGGGGGGTGACCTCGCCTATGCGGGACGAAGTGGACGTTGACGAGGCGGATGGGAAGAACGACACTGCCGTAAGTTTCATGCTCCAAGCGTTGTGGATTTAGAGGTAGATGTTGCGCATCTTTGCTGTACTCGCGCTCTGCGCTTCTTCTGCTTTAGCAGAAACTAGTGATGTTCCTCATCTCGCGGATGGCACCGTTGACGTCAACGCTGTTCTATCCTCATTCAAAGTTGCAAACCCCGTATATTCAGATGGCAAGACTGGGAAGTTAAAAGGCGTAATACTGGGGAAATCGTTCGATGCATCCGTCACGGGTGATGTCCTGTCTGCTCAGTTCAGTTTGACGATCAGTTCCAAAGATCTTTCGGAAGAAGCCACCTATCTTGCGGCAGTTCTTTTGAATGACGTGATTTGCCTCCGCCAAAGTAGGAGTCCTGACGAATTGAGTTGGGCCGATACTGCGACTAAGGTAGGAATTGCATGGACGGTGATGGCGTCTTGCTCAATCAAGCCCAGATTTCCAACGCCGATAGGCAGCTATAGGGCCGAAGTGCATGCCGTAGGGTGGGTGAAACCCACGGCTGCCACTCCTAGTTGCCGTTACCATACGCTGTCAGCGTGGGTTTCACCCACCCTACATTTTGTCGGCACAGCGGGGTGAACCCCGCCCTACGCACATCATCAGCGACAAGGACCGCCCGGTCCCTTTGACCGGGC
Organism: Leifsonia sp.; assembly: GCA_031421515.1. GTDB lineage: Bacteria > Actinomycetota > Actinomycetes > Actinomycetales > Microbacteriaceae > Rhodoglobus. Next base: position 1,891 of record JANOOQ010000046.1, on the reverse strand, counting down.
AGCGCCCGAACCGCCCCCACGGGGCGGGCGCTTTGCACCCACCCCTCGGTTCGGGCGCGGCCCTGTGTTGGGTGTGGGTCCGTAAGGTGGTAACCGTCCGGCCTGACCGCGGTTATCGGGCGTTCCATGGCAGCAGATCATCGATCCGGTTGATCTTGTGGTCCGGGATGCGGGCGAGGGTATCGGCAAGCCATGCCTGGGGATCGACGCCGTTCAATTTTGCGGTTTCGATCAGGGTGTAGGCGATGGCTGCGGATTTTCCGCCGGTCTGTGATCCGACGAAGAGGTAATTTTTGCGGCCCAGAGCGACCGCCCGCATTGCGCGCTCGGCGGTATTATTGTCGATCTCGAGGATACCGTGATCGAGGTAGGGGCGCATCCGCGCCATCCGGGTCAGAGCATAGCGGGTCGCGGCGGCAAGTGGAGACTTTCCTGATATTCCGGTTAGTTGGGCGTTCAGCCAAGCCTCCAGTCCGTCGAAGGCGGGTTTGGCTTCGGCCTGTCGGATCTGAACCCGTTTGTCGGGCGGCAAGCCCCGCGCCACTTTCTCGACCGCATAGAGATCAGTGATCCGCCGGATAGCCTCGTCGGCGATGGCGGAGCCCTGCGCCTTATGCACATCGACGAACTTGCGCCTGACATGGGCCATGCAGGCAACTTCGCGGATAGTGCCGGATCGGTAGAGGTCTTCGAACCCGGCATAGCCATCAGCGTGCATCCAGCCACTGTATCCCGTCAGATGATCCTTCGGATGTTCGCCTTTGCGGTCGGAGGAGAAGCGATACCAGCTGGCGGGCGGGATGGCGCTCCCCCACGGCCGTTCATCGCGACCGTAAGCCCAAAGCCGTGCCGTCTGGGTCTTGCCCGTGCCGGGGGCCAACATTGCAACCGGGGTGTCGTCGGCGAAGATCGCCTGACCCGCCAGCACATGCCGCCCGATGGCGTCGGCCAGTGGTGCCAGCAGGGCGGTGGATTTGCCCACCCAGTCGGCCAGCGTCGAGCGGTCAATGTCGAGACCCTCACGATCGAAGATCTGGCTTTGGCGGTAGAGCGGCAAGTGATCGGCGTATTTATTGACCAGCACATGCGCCAACAGACCGGGTCCCGGCCTGCCACGTTCGATAGGGCGGCTTGGCAGCGGTGCCTGCGTGAAGCAATCGCAGCCGGAACAGGTCATCCTGGGCCGCACGATGCGGTTCACGATGAAGCGGCCGGGGACGTATTCCAGTTCTTCGGTCACATCTTCGCCCAAGCGGCGTAGCTTGCCGCCGCACTGGGCGCAGGCAATATCACCGGTGGTCAATTCGACCTCCACGCGCGGAATATGGTCCGGGATCGGCTTGCGCTTGGGCTTCTCGGCAGGCGCATCATCCGGCAGGCGCAGTCTGGCCGTCATCGCGGCGATGGCAATCTCGCTCATCTCCAGCGCCAGTTGCAACTGCTCGGAGGTCTCGGACGATGCCCCGAACCGATGGGCACGATGACCTGCCAACTGGTGCCGCAGCTTCTCGATCAGAACCGCCTGCGACTTCACTTCGGTCAGCAAAAGTGTGGTGAACGCCCGCAATTCTGCGGGGTCTTCCGGCAGCGATTTTGTGACATCCAACATGGCCAAAGTATAGCAAAACAAGCCTTTTACGGGAATCCAAAAACCGCAAAAGCCCTCAATTTATCCTGCCGTCAAAGGCCGCCAGGTGCGCTGTGGCAACCGCCAGTCAATCCCTTCCAACAGCATCGCCAACTGCGCCGGGGTCAGGGCGATCTTGCCGTCCTTGGCGGACGGCCACACGAACCGCCCCTTCTCCAGCCGTTTCGAGAACAGACAGGCACCCTGTCCATCCCACCAGATGATCTTGATCAGATCACCCTGCCGCCCCCGGAACACAAACAT
>JANOOQ010000045.1:0-2464 GCA_031421515.1 Leifsonia sp. | reverse complement strand
ACGACGCGCGGCGCGCGCGTGCTCAACGCGTCGAGCACCCGAATCTCCTCGCTCGTTGCCCCGGACCCGACTTCCGTGGGCGCCGGAGTGTGGGGCTCGAGTGGCGCCAACTCGGCCATGTCGTCAGCGCTAGTGACGCATGTCGCATTGAACTCACGGATGAGTCGGTGACACCCCGCCGACGCGGCACTAGTGACGGGGCCAGGCACGGCACCGATGGGTCGGCCGAGCGCGGCTGCGTGACCCGCGGTATTGAGCGACCCCGAACGCCACCCAGCTTCGAGCACAATCGTCGCGAGACTGGCTGCGGCGATGAGCCGGTTGCGCTGCAAGAACCGCCATTTTGTCGGCGACGACCCCACGGGCAGCTCTGAAATGACAACGCCCGTCTCAACGATTCGATTGAGGAGGGCGTCGTGCCCGGCTGGGTAGAAGCGATCGACGCCTCCTGCCAAGAACGCGACCGTGAGCCCTCGACTAGCGAGTGCGGCGCGATGCGCCATCCCGTCGATTCCGTACGCGGCTCCCGAGACGATCGTGTACCCACGGTCAACGAGCCCGGCGGATGCTTCCATCGTTACGTGTTCGCCGTAGCCCGTCGCCGCGCGGGCTCCCACGAGCGCGATAGAACTGCCTATCGAGTCGAACGCCCCGTCGGTTCCGCGGGTCCACAAAGCGATCGGGCGATGCGCTTCAAGGTCAGAAAGTCCCGGGGGCCAGTGCTCGTCGGCGGGGACCCGCAGCCGCACGCCGATCCGCGCAGATTGTCGAAGTGCAATGAGCGCGTTGCCCGAATTCACGCGCGGCTGCCACCGATCGAGGGCCTTGTGAGCATCCTCCCGACTCACCGTGGCTTGCTCGCCAAGTTGCTCGCCGAGTTGCTCCACTAGTTTTTCGGCAGTCCACCGCTCCAACACGGCCGCGAGCGCGCGCGGTGCTCCGATCGAGGCAATCACCGCTCCCGCGACGCGGTCGCCCGGCTCCGCAATGCCCGTCCACGTCGCGCGCGCGAATCGTTCTTCGATCGCCTCTCGATCCAGGTCCGTGCGGCTAACCGATCGCACGAGTTCGGCAACTTCCGCCTCTTTCAACCCGAACATACTCAACTCGAGATCGCCCTCCTCAGATAAAGCGCCTGACCCATGTGGTCGGCGGTGGGTGTTGTGCTGCCGTCAAGGTCGGCGATCGTCCACGCGAGTCGCAGAATCCGGTCGTAGCCGCGCATTGTGATTCCACCGCGTTCGAGAGCTCGGTCGATGGATGCCGTGACGGGGTGTGAGAGTCGAACCCCCGGGGATCGCAGCCATGCCCCGGGCACTTGAGAATTGAGTCGCCACGGGGTGCTCGCTAGGCGCGCACTCGCCGCGGCTCGCGCGGTCGCGACTCGCTCGCGTGCGGCAGCGGTTGACGTGCGCGGCGAGTCATCCGCCAGCCGGAGCTGCGCACTCGTGATGCGCTGCACTCGGTACTGGATGTCGATGCGGTCGAGCAAGGGCCCCGAAAGCCGACCCACGTATCTTCTGCGCGCCGAGGGCGGACACGTGCACTCCGAGTCGCGCGCGCCGTATTGGCCGCACGGGCAGGGGTTTGCGGCCATGACGAGCTGGAAGCGTCCGGGAAAGTGCGCTACGGCGTTCGCTCGGTGAATGCTGATGATGCCTGACTCAAGTGGTTGCCGAAGAGCATCGAGCACGGTCCGGCTGAATTCCGGCGCCTCAGCGAATAATTAGTTATTCGCCCATGTGATAAATTCCACTATGGATCAATCCACCACTAAGCGCGCTGCCCTGTACGTTCGGCAGTCCCTCGATCGTGACGAGGGAATCAAGCGTCAACGTCAGCGTGGTCAAGCGTTGGCCGATGCGCGAGGTTGGGAAGTAGTTGCCGACTTCGAGGACAACGAAACGCCGGCCTCGCAACCCCGCGGTCCCGCAACAGGCTGGGGCCAGATGCTCGAGCGAGTCGGCAAGGACTTCTCCGTTGTTATCGCGGTCGACCTCGACCTACTGCTCCGAAATACGCGCGACCTGAACACGCTGATTGATGCTGGCGCTCAGGTCGTGACCGTGGACGGTGAGATCGACCTGTCAACTGCTGACGGCGAGTTTCGAGCCACCATGCTCGCGGGGATCGCGAGATTCGAAACCAGGCGTAGCGCTGAGCGCATCAAGCGTCAGAAGCGCCAGGCATCCGAGAATGGCGAATGGCACGGGGGGACTCCGCCGTTTGGATACTCCGCAGAGGACAAGACGCTGATTGCGAACCCTGCCGAAGTCCAACTCATCCAAGAGGCTGCGCGGAGGCTGCTCGAGGATCGCGAGCCTCTTCATTCGATCATCATGGACTGGAACGGACCCACAGCGCCTGGCGGCTCCGATCCGAAGCATAGGACCCGCGGTGGTTGCCACTGGCGGCAGTCCAACCTCCGATCGATCCTTCGAAACCGGTCTTTGCTGGGTGAAAC
>JANOOQ010000044.1:0-1648 GCA_031421515.1 Leifsonia sp. | reverse complement strand
CCCGAGCCGACGAACTTGCCCGTGTTGACGTCGACAACTGTCATCGCCTCGGTGCGGTCGATCACGAGCGATCCACCCGAGGGCAGCCACACCTTGCGGTCTAGAGCCTTTTCGATTTGCTCCGAGACGCGGTATTCGTCGAAGGAGTCCACGGTGCCGTCGTAGGTCTGCAGTCGCTCGACGAGATCCGGGGCGACCGACGTGACGTATGCCTCGATGGTCTGGCGAGCATCCGCTCCCTCGATCACCATCTTTTGGAAATCTTCGTTGAATACGTCTCGCACGATCTTGATGAGCAAGTCGGGCTCGGAGTGCAGCATCGCGGGCGCTTGTACGGTCTCGACCTGGTGGCTGATCTCGGCCCACTGGTTCGTCAAGCGGCTCACGTCGAGCGTCAGTTGCTCTTCTGTAGCGCCCTCCGCGGCTGTGCGCACGATGACCCCGACGTTTTCGGGAAGCACCTCTTTGAGGATCTTCTTGAGGCGCGCACGCTCGGTGTCTGGGAGCTTGCGGCTGATTCCAGACATCGAGCCGTTCGGCACGTACACGAGGTAACGACCCGGCAGGGAGACTTGCGAGGTCAGCCGAGCGCCCTTGTGTCCGACGGGGTCCTTCGTGACTTGAACGAGTACGCGATCGCCTGGCTTGAGCGCAAGCTCAATTCGACGAGCCTGGTTCTTGCCGTCGCTTTCGGCAGCTGCCGCTTCCCAATCGACTTCACCCGAGTAGAGCACGGCGTTGCGACCGCGACCGATGTCGACGAACGCTGCCTCCATGCTCGGGAGCACGTTCTGCACGCGCCCGAGGTAGACGTTGCCGATGAGGCTCGCGTCTTGCGACTTCGCGACGTAGTGCTCGACGAGCACGCCGTCTTCGAGCACGGCGATCTGGATGCGGTCGAACTTCGATCGCACGACCATGACGCGATCGACGCTCTCGCGGCGGGCGAGAAACTCGCTTTCGGTGACCACGGGACGGCGGCGGCCGGCGTCTCGACCATCGCGACGACGCTGCTTCTTGGCCTCGAGACGTGTTGATCCCTTGACTCGCGTGGGCTCATTGCTCAGCACTGGCTCGGGGCGCGGTTGGCGAACACGAACGACCGTGTTGGGCGCTTCGTCGCCGGGGCGAGCTTCTTCTCCCGGGCGGCGGCGCGAGCGGCGGCGAACAGTGCCGGTGTCGTCGGATGCTGCATCCCCCGAGTTGGCGCGGTTGCTCGAGTTCGAGGCGCGCGCGGGCAGGGGTGGCAAGTCTGGCGCTTGAAAGAGCAGCGACGTGGTCGGTCGCTTGGGAGCACTCGAGGCGGCCTGCGTCTCGCCCTCGGGCTTCTTCGCGCGCGAGCGAGTCGAGGCCGTCTTGAGCGCTGGTTCGTCGGGCTCTTGCTTCGGCGCCTTTGCCCGAGTCGTGCCGGCAGCAGAGGATCTCGCCGCAACGTGATCGGCGGCACTCTTTGCGGGAGTGCGTTTGCGCGCTGGAGCCTTCACGGCCACCACCTCGGCTGGCGCCTCGACGGGGGCAGGTGCATCCACAGCAGCGCTCTTGCGTGCTCCGAAAAGCCTCGTGCGCTTCTTCGGGTTCTCTTCGTTGGCTTCGTTGTCATTCACCATTGCTGGTGTACTCCTAGCCCGGGTGGGCAACCGCGCCACCC
>JANOOQ010000043.1:0-2397 GCA_031421515.1 Leifsonia sp. | reverse complement strand
CGGGAGTTCCGCTCCGGCTCGATGAACGTCGCGTCGCCGAGGGACGTACGAGCGGGTGCTGCGCCCGCCGCGACCTACCGGGCGCGGCGTGAACTTTCCGTGATTCAGCCCACGGGCAGCCTCGCGCTCGTCAATACGCAGTGGGTGGATTGCGAGCAGCCGATTTACGGCGTTCCTGGGCGATGGGCGCCCGCACCGCACGGCGGTCTCACGGTTGTGGCAGCGGCATCCGACAACATCGTGGTCGACGGAAAGCTCGTCGACGGTGAGGCGATCGTTCGCGGTAAAGATGACGCCGAGCCGAGCTCAATCGTCTTCAGTGACACCGTCACGGGCTTCGTGATCGCCGGTGACGAGGGTTATGCGCTTCGCGTGTGGGACTCGAACTCGCCCGACATTCAAGATTTTGGCTCGATCGACGCATTCGACTACAACCCCCGAGTGGGTCATTGAGGCACAATTCACCGAGAATCCCGCGGGTACGACGATGGGTTTTGAGCACCTCAAAGACAACGGCAATACGAAAGAGCAGGTGATTCCCGGCGAGATTACGTTCACGAAGGACGGTATCGATTACAACCTCGCTGCCTTCAAGTCGGGTCGAGCGCTTCAACTCGTCTTTGCCGATGCGACGAGTGGAATTGACACCTACAGCGTTGGCCGCTTCTTGTATGTCGCGCCCAATGCCGACGGCTCAATCACGCTCGACTTCAATCTCGCTGTGCTGCCGCCGTGCGCCTTCAGCTACAACTTCAATTGCCCCATGCCGCCCAAGCAAAACCGATTCACGGTGCCGATCGAAGCGGGCGAGAAAAACGTGCTGGGGAAGGACGGATCCTTGTTGCACGATTAGTACCGTGCCAATAGTTCTTCAGCGTCGCGCGGGTCTCGTCAGCGCCATCGTTGACGGAGCGCCGCCCGAACCAGTGGGCGATCTCGCGAGTTTCGTCGCGATGCACGAGCGCGATCACCCGCGATGGGTGTGGGATGACACGGCCCGCTGGTATCCCGAGCTACTCGCCGCGCGCGTGCGCGTCGAGCGCTGCTTCGATTTGCGGCTGTGCCACGCCATCCTCCGAAACTCCTCCCTCACTGCGGACTCGGCTCTCGCGCGAGCCGAGCGGGGCGCGTGGGACGCACCGCCGGCCACCGAGACTCCCGCGCGCGAATCGGGCGCCCTCTTCGACCTCGACGATGCCGCAGAGAACCCGACGGAACCGGACACGATCGCCGAGTTTGACCTTCACACGCGCGCGGTAGAACAATCCGCCGAACCCGGCCGAATTGGGCGATTACTCGCGGCGGAATCGGCCGGGGCGCTCATCGCCGCCGAAATGCGTTTCGCTGGGCTGCCGTGGCGTGCCGACGAGCACGACGCGATTCTCACGAGAACGCTCGGCCCCAGGCCTGCCGCGGGGGAGCGGCCCGCGCAACTGCAGCGACTCCTCGACACTGTGCGCGACGCACTCGAGGCGCCCGAACTCAACCCCGACTCTCCAGCCGATCTGCTCAAGGTGCTCGGTCAAGCGGGGCTTCAGGTGACCTCGACGCGGTCTTGGGAGCTGGGGCAGCTCACGCATCCCGCGATCGCCCCCTTGCTCGAATACAAAAAGCTCGCGCGCCTGCTGTCGGCGAACGGCTGGCACTGGCTCGATACGTGGGTCGCCGACGGCCGATTTCGACCTGACTACGTGCCCGGCGGCGTCGTGACGGGTCGATGGGCGACGAGCGGGGGCGGCGCACTTCAGTTGCCGAAGCAGATTCGCGGTGCAGTCATTGCCGACGATGGGTGGATGCTCGTGGTCGCCGATGCCGCTCAACTCGAGCCGCGCATCCTCGCCGCGCTCGCAGGGGATCGGGGAATGATCGCGGCTGGCGCCGCGGGGGACCTCTACGCGGGAATCGTCGCGAGCGGCGCCGTCGAGACGCGGGATCAGGCGAAAGTAGCGATGCTCGGCGCAATGTATGGCGCGACGACGGGCGAGAGTGGTCGGCTCATGCCGCGACTCGCGAAGGCGTACCCCCAAGCGATCGGAATGGTGGAGGATGCCGCGCGCGCCGGGGAGCGTGGCGAGATCGTGACGACGCGCTTAGGCCGAAGCTCGCCGCCGGGGCAGGGCCAGGCGTATGACGAGTCGGCGTCCGCGGCCGAGGTCGCGCGAGTGAGAAACAGGGCACGCGCGTGGGGGCGGTTCACCCGCAATTTCATTGTGCAGGGCACGGCGGCGGAGTGGGCGCTGTGCTGGATGGCGAGCATCCGCCGCCGACTTCACGACATGGCCGACGGCGCGTGGCTCACGGATGCCCCGCATCTCGTGTTCTTTTTGCACGACGAAATCGTCGTACATTGCCCCGCAGCGCTGGCCGATCGAGTGGCGGTCGAGGTCAGTGCGGCCG
>JANOOQ010000042.1:0-7398 GCA_031421515.1 Leifsonia sp. | reverse complement strand
CGAGTTCGTCACGAAAATGTCGCGCGCGCCGGTAGAGCTGATCAGCATCCACTAGCAACTCGAGAAGCACCTCGACGGCGGCCTCGAGTGCTGCTTCACCGACCGCTTCGTTCGGCGTGCCAAGCCCCCGGCGAATCGACTCGGCTGCGTCTGCTCCCAATCGACCCGTTTCGACTGCACGGGCTATTGGTGCCTGCCACGACGGCCCCGACTCAGCGAGCGTCGCCGCTTCGGCAACCATGACTCCCACTCGAACATACTTGGATGCCTCCGCACGCGTGGACCCCGAGACGGACTGGACGAGAGCCTCGGGCGACACGAATCCCGTGCGCTGCGCGAGGCCCGTATACCCGAGTTCGCGACGCGACCGATGCGCGATTTGGCCCGCGACCCAGCTCGCGTAAGTGTCGAGAAGGCGCCGATGCTCGCTCACGGTTCGCTGTGCCTCGAGGAGTCCGGCGTCATCGAGTGCTTCGAAATCTGCGCCACATTCGCCCAAGCGCGCGACTGCGTCAGCAGAATCGCGAAGTGATTGGGCGGGATTTGTCATAAACACATTGTCCCACATTCGAACATACGTTCGAGAGTTATCCACAGGAATCTTATCCACAGATTTTGTGCGGAGGCGGCCTCGCAACAAAGCGGAGCCGGCGCGCCTCCGCTCGAAAAGAACGCAATCGACATTGATCCATTGCTGTGGACGATCGGCCTGCACTCATTCCCGAACGGTCCAACCTCATGGCTCAGGCGTGACGACACGTACCGCTTGACGCGATGGCCCGACGACGAGAGCCTCCCACACACTGCGGAGAACTGGCGCTACGTCAAGACCCTCGCCACGCTCCCGGCTAGAGGGCCTTAACTCTCCAGGGCATCCTGGTGAGCTCGAACCCCTGCCGCATAGCCCTCGTCCCACGCTTCCGTCGTGCCGAGTCGAAACATGTCGTCCGCTGAACTCCTCACGATCGACCGCGCCCCGGGTTCGTCGAGGTCGCCAACGTAACGTCCGAGTCCACGCACGATCGCGACGGGCAGTCCCGCTGCCTTGCCCTTCACAAGGTCCGCAGCGCTCGCGATCTCGTCCGCGGTCGCGGTAACGGTGACATCGAGCCGCCGACCCAATGCGTCGGTGGAGCCACGAAGGTCGTCGAGCACGCGCACGCCCGCCGCTCCGATCGCGACATCCGCTTGCCCCAGGCGCCACGGGCGCCCGAGAGTGTCTGTGATCACGACACCGAGCCGCAACCCGAAGCGGTATCGAAGGGCAGTGCACAACGCGAGTGCTGACGCGTCTGGATCGACGGGCAAGAGCACTACGGTGCCGGCTGGAGTGTTGCTTGAGTCGACGCCCGCAGCGGCGAGCACCATGCCGAGGCGATTCTCGACGATTCGCGTGACCCCGCCTAAATGGGCTCGGGATGCCACGACCCGCACGGTCTCGCTAGAGATCGCTTCTTCACGATCGTCGGCAGCCACCTGCCGCCCCTCGGCCTTGCTGACGATCTTGGAGGTCACGACGACGATGTCGCCGTCCTCGAGAATCGACTGCTCTGCCTCGCTCGACCGCGACGCCCCGAGCGACAGCGCGTCTCCGAGAATTGCAGGGAGGTCATCCCCCGCCGCGAACTCAGGCAACCCGCCGATCGCAAAGGCTGTGAGCATCATCGCTCTAGCTTAGGCAGCCCTAGCGTCACCCGCTCGCCGTAGCCTCTTCTCATGAACATCATCCTCATTCCCGGATTCTGGCTCGACGGCGACTCGTGGGGCGAGGTCTCGAAACCGCTTCGAGAAGCGGGCCATACCGTGCACGAGCTCACCCTGCCGGGTCTCGAGTCGCGCGACGCGGACCGCTCGAACATCGGGTTGCGGGATCACATCGATTACGTCATCGCGACCGTCGACGAGATCGGCGAGCCCGTCGTTCTCGTGGGTCACAGTGGTGGCGGTGCAATTGCGCACGCGGTAGCGGATGCCCGCCCGCTGTCGATCGCACGCATCGTGTACGTCGACAGCGGCCCCCTCGCTCACGGTCACGTCATCAACGATGAGCTTCCGGTCGAGCACGGCGAGATCCCCCTCCCCGACTGGTCGGTGTTCGAGGAGCCCGACCTCACCGACCTCACCGACGAGTTGCGCGAGCACTTTCGAAGCATCGCGATCCCGCAGCCCGCCCGAGTCGCGAGCGACAAACAAATACTGAGCGACCCGAGGCGCTATGACGTGCCCGTCACGGTGATTTGCTGCGAGTTCACGACCGAACAATTGCTGCGCTGGATGAAGGTCGGCGAGTTCGACGAACTCGAAAAGGTCGTCGACTACGAACTCGTTGACCTACCGACGGGACACTGGCCGCAATTCACGAAGCCGCGCGAGCTCGCCCACGCGATTCTGGTCGCGGTCGACCAGTAGCACGACAGCTACTTCAGGATGCGGACCATCTTGCGGTTGACGAACTCTTCGATGCCGAAGCGGCCGAGTTCGCGACCGAAGCCCGATCGCTTGATACCGCCGAATGGTAGCTCGGGACTGTCGAGTCCGACTCCGTTGACGAACACCATGCCAGCTTCGATCTGATCGGCGACGCGCATGATTTGGTCGGGGTCAGTCGAGAAGAGATACGACCCTAGGCCGAAGGGAGTGTCATTCGCGATCGCCACGGCTGCGTCTTCGTCCTTCGCGCTGTAGACGATCGCGACGGGTCCGAAGAACTCTTCGTTGTGTGCATCCATCTCGGGCGTGACATCACGAAGCACCGCGCCGGGAAAGTAAGTGCCCTTGCGCTCGCCGCGAGCGACGACCGTGGCGCCTTGCGCGATCGCGCGGTTGAGTTGCTCTTCGAGAGTGTCGGCGGCGCCAAGCGACGAGAGCGGGCCGAGCACCGTGCCAGGTAGCGAGGGGTCGGCGGGAGTGTCCGCGGTCATCTTCGCCGCGAACTTCTCCAGAAACTCCTCGTAAAACTCCTCGAGCACGATGAATCGCTTGGCCGCGTTACACGCTTGACCGTTGTTGTCGTTGCGGCCCGCAACGGCGGCGTCGACTGTCGCATCCATGTCGTCGGTTCCGAGAAGAAGGAACGGATCTGATCCACCGAGTTCGAGCACGACCTTCTTGAGATTGCGGCCGGCAACCTCGGCGACCGCCGCTCCCGCTCGCTCCGACCCCGTGAGCGAGACGCCCACAACGCGCGGGTCGGCGATGAGCGTCGCGATTTGCTCGCTCGACGCATAGATGTTTTGGTAAGCGCCCTGGGGAAAACCGGCGTCGAGGAACATGCGCTCCATCGCGGCGGAAGACTCGGGGCACTGCGAGGCGTGCTTGAGCAGGATCGTGTTGCCGAGCACGAGGTTGGGGCCCGCGAATCGTGCTACTTGGTAGTACGGAAAGTTCCACGGCATGATGCCGAGCAGCGCACCGAGCGACGAGCGACGGATGAACGCCGAGCCTTCACCATCAACATCGATGTGCTCGTCGGCGAGGAACGCCTCACCGTTCGTCGCGTAGTACGAGTAGATGTCGGCGCTGAAGTCGACCTCACCGAGAGCTTGCTCCATGGGCTTGCCCATCTCTCGCACGATGATCTCGGCGAGCTCCTCGCGGCGCTCACGGTGAAGTTCCGCCACCCGCTCAACAAGAGCGGCCCGCTCAGCGATCGAGCTCGTGCGCGACCACTCGGTGTGCGCCTCGTGGGCAGCAGCAACGGCCGAGTCGAGTTCGGCATCCGTCGCGGATGCAAACTGCGGACCCTCGACTCCGGTGGCGGGATTGGTGACGGTGTAGCGGCTCATGCGAGATCCTCACGACGGTGTGCGGTAGGGGGAGCGGAGCTGCGAAATTCAACCGACGGCGCCGCGCAAAAACAATATCATCCGGTTCCGTATGTTTACCACGTGCCGCACGGCGACTCGACGACGGGCACGGGCACGTACGACCAGTGGCCACCGTTTGCGTAGTGGCCGGATGCCCATGGCGACGCCCAAATGGCTTGCTCGATCTGTTCCGTGGGAGCCGACGCGGCGAATGCAGCGACGATGCCGCTGTAGTAGTGGTCAGGCGGGCGACACCCGAGTGTGTATGAAACCTTTGACATTGAGTACAAATTACTTTACATTTGCAATGTCAAACAAACCTTACAATTGGAGCACACATGACTACTCAACAATCCACGATGTCGCCGAGGCGCCTTGCCAGTATCGTCGCCGGTATCGGCCTGCTCGCGATGGCGATTCTCGCACCTCTCGCGCTCTTTGGCGCTATTACCCCAGCCCTCACTGCCGGCGATGCAACCCAGGTCGCGAACGCAATCCAACAATCGGAACCATCGTTCCGCGCTGGCATCGCCGCGCTCGTAGTGGTGGCGATCCTCGACGTGATAGTTGCCGGCGCGCTGTTTGTGCTATTCGAGCCTGTGTCCCGGCCGGTGGCAATGCTGGCCGCATGGTTCCGTCTCGCCTACAGCGCGGTGTTCCTTGTCGCCCTCGCCCAACTCGCAATCGGTGTGTCCCTGGTGTCGAACCCGGATGCGGCGCTAGCTGCAGTCGACTCATACAACACGATCTGGCAATTCTCGCTCATCTTCTTCTCGTTGCATCTCTTGCTGTTGGGCTACCTCGGCTGGCGCTCAGGTTTCATGCACAAAGTGTTCGCGATCCTCTTGCTGCTCGCGGGCGTGGGGTACCTCGTCGATGGATTCGGCCAGCTCTTGTCGGCCGAGTACAGCGTCAGCGTTGCCGTATTCACATTCGTCGGCGAAGTCGTGTTGATCTTCTGGCTCTTCATCCGAGGCGGCCGCACGGCGAAAGCTGCAGTGACTACCGCGCCCGAAGCCAAGGCCTCGGTAACGAAGTAGCGCCTAGGGTGTGACGATCGCCTTCACGGTCTTGCCCGCGAGGTGCGGCCCGGCCATCACCGGTTCGTACCTCGCGGTTTCTCCATCGGCCAGACATGACGGCAAGCACTCGACAATCGTCGAATAGTTTGCGTTGTGAAAGAACGGCATGCTTTGTCTGCGCGTCGAGACCGGGGAGTCCAGGTCGGGATTGACCACCCGGTGCACGGTCGAGGTCCAGCGATCGTTCGTCCACCGTGCCATGAGATCGCCAATATTGATCACGAGCGCCCCTGCTGTCGGCGCAATCGGTATCCACGCCGAAGTCTTTGCATCGTTGACCTCGAGCCCCGCTCGCCCGAGCTCTTGACGCAGAATCGTCAAGGTGCCGTAATCCGTGTGTGCGCCCGCGCGTAACTGCCCGTCATCCGGTGCGACCGGAAGCTCCGGGTAGTTGATCGCCCGAAGTGCACTCGGGCTGACATCGATCTTGTCGGCGAAAAAATCTGCGGGAAGATCAAGTCCCAATGCGAAGAGGCGCATCAGGCGACTGGATAGCTGCGACATCGCGGCATAGTAAGCCTCCCACGTCGCGCGGAGCTCGAGCGGTTGGGATGGCCACGCGTTCGCAGAAAAGATGCTTGCCTCCGTTTCGTCGATCGGTGTGTGGCCAGAGGCTATGCCGGGCCCCATATTGAAAGACTCCTTTAGATCACCCGGGGCCGCTCCCGCGACTGATTGGGCGAGAGACTCCGACTGCATCGGGAAGTATCCGTACAGGCCACCGGCGCGCCGCTCGACGGCCAGCTTGGATTCCAGTGGCAAGTCGAAGAAGGCCCGCGCGCTCTTCCAGCAGGCATCAGAAACCTCGTCGTCAACACCGTGATCGATCACTTGAAAAAACCCAACTCCGCGAAGTGTTGCGTCAATTTCGCGAGCAACCACGACCGGGTCGCGATCGAGACTGATCGTGGGGACTTCGAGAGTGGGCGCCATGGATCCATCCTTAGGTTCGGTCGGAGCTTCAGGCTACTCGCGCGTCGCTAGAGCGTGATCACTACCCGCTAGATTTATGCGATGTCCAATACATGGCCCCGTGGAATTAGCGCGATCACGCTCTTTGTTGACGATCTGCCGGCGACAAAAGCGTTCTACCGGGAGGTCTTTGGGCTGCCCGTGCATTTCGAAGACGACGTCTCAGCGGTCTTCGATTTCGGCTCGACCCTTGTCAATTTGCTTGAGTCGTCGGCCGCGATCGAGCTCATCGAGCCAGCGGTGGTCGGCTCTTCAGACGCCGGCCCGCGGCTCCAACTGACGATCACGGTCGATGACGTGGATGCCACGTGCCGGCTGCTCGCGGAACGCGGGGTATCGCTACTCAACGGCCCGATTGACCGCCCGTGGGGCATCCGCACGGCGAGTTTTGTCGACCCGGCAGGACACGTCTGGGAGATCGCGCACTAACCGCTCAGGCCGAGTCGACGATCCCGACAAACCTGCTGCCGATTCCGTCGATCTCGGTTCGGGCTAGCCCCGCCGCGGGTTCCGGCAGATCGTCGGGCGAGTGGTCGTCGCAACTGATGTACGTAAACGCGGGCCACCACTTCTTGGGTCGAGCGGATTCCGTGTCACCACACACGTCGCACTTGAGCGGCACCCAGACGGGCTTTGCCCCCGTGCGGTTCGCACGCGACTGCGCAAGCCACAGCGGCGGATTGCGATCGAGTTCTTCAAGTTCTTCGAGCGAGATGCGCTTGTCAATACCGTGGCGCTGTGCCATCTCGAGGGGAATGTCGAGGCGCTGCGCAGCCTCTCGTCGCGAAATCATCTAGTCACGCGACTGCAAGTACCTCGCGACCGCCGCGGGCACGTACGGTGTGACATCGCCGCCGAGACTCGCGACTTGGCGCACGAGGGAACTCGACACGTGTGCGTGGGCGGGGCTCGGAAGCAGAAACACCGTCTCGACTCCCGCGAGGTCGCGATTGACGATCGCCATGGGGGTTTCGTACGCGACATCCACTTGAGAGCGGATGCCCTTGACCAAGACACTTGCGCCAACATCCGTGCAGTAGTCGACCAAGAGCCCGACGCTCCAACTTGTCACGAGGATATTCTCGGGAAGCCCCGCCTCGCGCACGGACTCCTGGATGAGTGCGACACGTTGTGCGATGGGAAGCAGCGCGGCCTTCGTGGGATTGTGCACCACGAGCACGTGCAATTCGTCAAAGATTCCCGCTGCGCGCTCGATTACGTCGAGGTGCCCGAGAGTGACCGGGTCGAACGACCCAGGAACGACCGCGATCCTGTTCATGCTTTCACGATAGCCGGTTCGTGTTACCGATTCGTGACGAAAACCCGCGAATGTACCTAACGCGCCCGCACCTACCGCGGTGCAACTGGGGCCCAAGCGGAACGGCCAAGGAAGTGACCGTTCCGCGCTGGCGCTTAGCCAAGAGCACGTAGCGTACGCCGCGGGCCTCACTCGATCTCACTACCAACAGTTGGAGCGCGGTCACTCGGGGCCGACGCGACCGGCCAATCCGTCACTGAGGACGCTGGTCTCGCTTTGC
>JANOOQ010000041.1:0-4818 GCA_031421515.1 Leifsonia sp. | reverse complement strand
CGATCGCGAGGATAAAGAGGGCAGCTGCTGCCCACCGTAAGCCACCGAGCTCACCGTTGTCCGCGACGAGAAGCCAGACAAATACGGGAGCGAGCAGGATTCGCGCGACCGTGATGATGTTGGCGAGATTGCCGTTGCTCGCGGGAGAATCTCCCGCGCTCGCGACGCGTCCCTTCATGGAATCGCGAACCGCTTCGGCGCGCTTGACGTGAATCGAACGGTCATCTGGCTGCTGATCGGAATCCTGTTCAGGAACCACGCGACTACTCCCGATCGGTCAATCTCCAGGCATCGTCAGTCGAGTCGGCCTCGACCACATCGTATCCGCTAAACGACGCTTCAACTGCGTCGCGCTCGAGCGGTGCCCTCTCGTCACCTCGAAGTCGAGCGAGCACGCTTGGGAGTTGCTCGACACTCACGAGAACATCGCGGGCTTTCGAGCCTTCGGATGGGCCGACGATTTCGCGCGACTCGAGAAGGTCCATGAGCCGCCCAGCCTTTGCGAATCCGACTCGCAGTTTGCGCTGCAACATCGAGGTCGAGCCGAATTGCGTGCTCACGACGAGTTCGGCCGCCGCGAGAAGTACCTCGAGGTCGTCACCGATGTCGGAGTCGATGTGCTTGCGTTCGACGTGCGCGGCGACATCCTCCCGGTATTCGGGTCGGGCTTGCGCAATAACGTGCTGCACGACGGCCGCCACTTCAGACTCGGTAACCCACGCGCCTTGCACGCGAATCGCTTTCGACGCACCCATAGGAAGAAATAGTGCGTCTCCTTGCCCAATGAGCTTGTCGGCGCCGGGCTGGTCAAGGATGACTCGCGAGTCGGTCATGCTCGAGACGGCAAACGCGAGCCTCGAGGGAACGTTTGCCTTGATGAGTCCCGTTACGACGTCGACGGAGGGGCGCTGAGTCGCGAGCACGAGGTGGATTCCGGATGCCCGTGCGAGCTGCGTAATTCGCACGATCGAGTCTTCGACATCTCTCGGTGCGACCATCATGAGGTCGGCCAATTCGTCGACTACGACGAGGAGGTAAGGGTACGGGGATAGCTTGCGCTCACTCCCCGCCGGCAACACGACCTCACCCGCGACGACGGCGCGATTGAAGTCGTCGATGTGACGAAAACCGAACGACGCGAGGTCGTCGTAACGCATATCCATTTCTTTCACGACCCACGCGAGCGCTTCCGCCGCCTTTTTAGGGTTCGTGATGATGGGCGTAATGAGGTGTGGAACCCCCGCATAGATCGACAGCTCGACTCGCTTGGGGTCGATGAGCACCATGCGCACTTCTGCGGGCTTTGCGCGCATGAGCACGGAAGTGATCATCGAATTGACGAAGCTCGACTTTCCGGAGCCCGTCGCGCCCGCGACAAGCAAGTGCGGCATCTTGGCGAGGTTTGCGACGACGAAGCCGCCCTCGACGTCTTTGCCGAGCCCGATCGTCATGGGGTGCTCGCTCTTCGTGCTCGCGTTCGACCGCAACACGTCACCGAGGGAGACGATCTCGCGATCCTTATTCGGGATCTCGACACCGATCGCACTCTTGCCCGGGATGGGCGACAGGATGTTCACTTCGTTGCTCGCGACGGCGTAGCTGATGTTGCGAGCGAGCGCGGTTACGCGTTCCACTTTCACGCCGGGGCCGAGCTCGAGTTCGTACCTCGTGACGGACGGGCCTCGACTAAACCCGGTTACTTGGGCGTCGACTTGAAACTGATTGAGCACTTCTGTGATCGCGGCGACGACCTCGTCATTGGCGGCACTGCGCGACTTCGGCGGCGTTCCCGGCGTCAGCAGTGAGGCGGCCGGCAGCCGGTAGACCGCGGTGGATTGGCGTGGGCGCGTCGCGACGGGCGCGTCGAACTCGCCCGCGACACCCTTCTCGCTCGCTGTCGTCGCGAATCCGGGCAATACGCCCGCTCCGTCATCGCGAAGGCCCGTAGCGCCCGTATCGACTTCTCCCGTGAACCGCTTGACGGCTTCTTCTGCGCGCAGGAGATCTTCGAGGAGTTCGATCCCGAATTCGTCATTGAGATTGGTACTCGCTGGTTCGATTACCTCGGTAGCGAGCTCGGCATCGCGTCGATCATCCCGTGAGATGACAGGGCTGTCGAACGCGGGCTCGTCGGTGTGGTGCGACTTGTTACGCCGCCACCAGGGAATAGATGATGGGTCCTCTTCGATTCCGAGATCGCTCAGTGTGCCGAACTCGAGTGAGTCGTTCTTAGCCGACTTCGCGGCCAAGCGCTCCGACTCATCCGGCAATTGGGCTCCGAAAAGGTACGCGTATAGCTCACGCAAGCGACCACCGATGCGGTTGGGAGGCGTCTTGGTGATGATGAAGAGCGAGAGAACGAGGAGCACCGAAATCACGGGAACAGCGAGCGCGACGGTTCCCGCGTAGATAAGGGGGCCGGCGATTACCCAGCCGAGCAGTCCGCCCGCTTGCGCGAGAGCCTCGACTCCGTCGGTCGGCGCTGGTTGTCCTCCGAACACGTGGCACAAGCCACTAATGGTGATGACGAGCACCGTGGCGCCGATGCCGATTCGCGTGTTGTCGTGCACGCTCGACGGATGCCGGAACAGCCAAATCGCGAAGATGAGCATGATGACGGGCAGCGCAAATGCGACGCGACCGATGAGCAGCCCGAAGGTCCAAGAGTCGAGCGCGATCGCGACGGGGTCCGCGGGGTTAAACCACTCAACGATCGCCCCGACTGCCGCGAGGATGAAGATGAAGAACGGCACTCCATCGCGGCGCTCTTCGCGCGCAAGAGTCTCTTTGCCGAGCACTCGAAACGCGCCACCCGTCGCGTGAGCGAGGCCCATCCACAGCTTCGTAAGTGGGCCGGGCTCTTCGATAATGACTTGCTTGCCTCGAGGCAGCTTCATGGTCGCCGTGGCGCCACCGCGCGGGGAAGACCTGCGCGCGCGCGAAGTCGACCTAGTGCTCGTAGCCATGCAATCCACGGTACTCGCGGCATCCGTCACTCACCGGTAGGCGCGTGCGGGTGTCGCTAGGCGCGAACAGAGTTACGCGACAACCCATGCCGTCGTGTCGGTGGGGAGCATCCCGCTGTCGAGCGGACCGCTGGAGAGCTGTAGCGTGCCTTCGGGAAGAGCAACCGGCGTCGGGCCGAAGTTTGTGATGCAGTGCCACCCATTGGATCGCGCGAAGTGCACGACGCTCGTGGCGCTCGATACCCACGTCAGCGACTCATCGGCCTGGAGTTCGCGGCGCAAGCGCAACGCGGCTCGGTAGAGCTCGAGTGTCGACTCGGGGTCGCCGAGTTGGCTTGCTACAGAGCTCGTCGCGAACCACTGGGGTTGGGGCAGGTGCGGTTCGGTGGCACCGAACCCGAGCGAGGGGCCATCAGGTGTCCACGGCAGAGGCACGCGGCATCCGTCACGTCCCTTTCGAGTGAAGCTGCTGCGTTGCCAGATTGGATCTTGCAAGCACTCGGGCGCGAGATCGGCGACCTCGTGGAGTCCCAATTCCTCGCCTTGATAGAGGTAGGTCGCTCCCGGCAACGCGAGCAAGAGTAGCGTCGCGGCGCGCGCTCGCGTCAGCCCGAGATCGCGGTCGAGCGCGGGGGTAGTGCCACCCGTCATGAGCCAATCGTTGCCGTCGGTGCGGGCGGGGAGGCCATAGCGCGTCGCGTGACGAATCTGATCGTGGTTCGAGAGCACCCAGGTCGACGAGGCGCCGACACTCTCGGCTAGCGCAATGTTGTCGCTAATAACTGTTCGATAGTCGTCGGCATCCCAATCGCGCACCAAGAGATCGAAGTTGAACGCTTGACCAAGCTCTTCAGGGCGCGCGTAGAGCATGCGGCGCTCGGCTCTCACATACGCTTCAGCGACGGCAACACGCGGAGGCGTGTATTCGTTGAACACCTCGCGCCATGAGCGGAAGATCTCGTGAACTTCATTGCGATCGAAGAGAACGTCGTCGCCGCTGAGCGGGTTGTCGAAGTCAATAATCGCCGGCTTGCTGCGGAGGGGCTCCGAGAGGTCCTTAGTAAGCGCGTGTGCAACATCGACCCGGAAACCGTCGACTCCACGATCGGACCAGAATCGGAGCGTCGTGAGAAAGTCTTCGCGCACCTCGGGGTTGTCCCAATCGAAGTCGGGTTGCTCGGGCGCGAACAAATGCAAGTACCAGTCACCATCGGGCAAGCGCGACCACGCGCTGCCGCCGAAGTGCGAAGGCCAGTCCGATGGAGGCAGCTCACCGTCGACACCCAGTCCCTTACGGAAGATGTAGCGCGCGCGCTCGGGCGACCCAGGACCCGCCGCGAGTGCGGCTTTAAACCACTCGTGCTGATCTGACGAGTGGTTGGGAACGATGTCTACGAACATCCGGATGCCCGCCGCATGCAGCGCCGCAATTAATTCGTCGAAGTCGGCGAGAGTGCCAAGCTTCGGATCGACGTCGCGGTAGTCCGCCACGTCGTAACCACCGTCGGCCAACTCGGAGGGATAGAACGGGCTCAACCACACTGCGTCGATGCCGAGGGATGTGAGGTAGTCCACGCGGCTCGTGACGCCCTTGAGGTCGCCGAGGCCATCTCCGCTCGCGTCAGCAAAGCTGCGCGGATAGATCTGATACACGACAGCTTGCCGCCACCAGTGCGGATCGGGAGTGAGCAGCGCGTTGTCGTCGGTCATGGTGACCGATAGTACTGCAAGCGCTTACGCTTCGATAACGACGGGGACGATCATGGGTCGACGCCGATGTTGGCTATTGACCCACCGACCCACCGTGCGCCGAATGACTTGAGCGAATGCGTGGGTGTCTCGAGTTCCGTTC
>JANOOQ010000040.1:0-2906 GCA_031421515.1 Leifsonia sp. | reverse complement strand
CTTCGCGAGCTTGCCCGCGAGAGTCGTCTTTCCCGCGCCTTGGAGACCGGCGAGCATGATGACGGTCGGCGGTTGCTTCGAGAACTGGATGCGGCGAGCCTCGCCACCGAGAATCGTGACGAGTTCGTCGTTGACGATTTGCACGACTTGCTGTGCAGGGTTGAGTGCTTTGGACACCTCGTCGCCAAGAGCACGCTCGCGCACGCGACCTGTGAACTCCTTGACGACCTCGAGCGCGACGTCGGCTTCGAGCAGCGCGCGACGGATTTCGCGAACCGTGCCATCGACATCCGCCGGGCTGAGCTTGCCCTTGCCGCGTAGATTCTTGAACGTCTCGGCGAGACGGTCGGTGAGGTTTGAAAAAATGGCCATGATCGAGCCAGTTTAACTGGATGCGCCGCTCGCGACCGGCGTGAGGGCCGCGAAAACCTTCGCGCGTGAGAACATTCAGTCAATCTTTAGATTGCTCGGGGGTGCGATGCGCCCGTCTACGCGTGTCAACATCGCTAATGTCGGTTCGAAGAGTTTTGGCAGCGAAGGAGCGTCATGAACATCGGAGTTCTACTCGAACCAGCGGACGGCGAGCGGCGAGTTGCCGCTACCCCGGACACGGTCAAGCATCTCGTGGGCGAAGGTCTCACGGTCTTCGTTGAGCGCGGCGCTGGAACACGCGCCGGATACCCCGATCCCGACTTCACCGCCGCGGGCGCGACGCTCGTAGCGACCCTCGACTTCTCGAAGATCAACGTGCTCGCTCACGTCGCGCCCCTCGAGCTCGCAACCGTCAAGAAGCTCAAGGCCGGCACAATCACCGTCGGCTTGTTGTCACCCGCGTCGAACCCTGGTCTCGTGAAGGCGCTCCGGGATGCCCGGATCACGTCGTTCGCGCTCGAGCTTGTGCCGCGAATCTCGCGAGCCCAATCCATGGACGCCCTCACGTCTCAAGCCCTTGTCGCCGGTTACCGCTGCGTGCTCGAGGCCGCGATGCGACTCCCCCGGTTCTTTCCGCTGTTCATGACGGCGGCAGGCACGATCCCTCCCGCTAAAGTGCTCGTGCTCGGGGCGGGCGTCGCGGGGCTTCAAGCGATCGGCACGGCCAAGCGCCTCGGTGCGCGAGTATCTGCGTATGACGTGCGTGCCGCATCCGCTGACGAAGTTGCATCGATGGGCGGCACGTTCATCACGCTCGATCTCGACACGGCCGACGGCGCGGGCGGATACGCGACCGAGCTCGCCGAGGACCGCGCGGCTCGCCAGAGAGAGCTGCTCAAGCCGCACGTCTCCGATGCTGACGTCGTCATTACGACGGCCGCGATCCCGGGCAGACCGGCGCCCCGGCTCATTACGAGCGACATGCTCGGCGACATGCGGCCGGGATCGGTCGTGATCGACCTCGCTGCCGAGTCGGGCGGCAACGTCGAGGGAAGCGTCCCGGGCAAAGACGTCGAGATCGCATTGGGCAAATCGGGTGGCTCGATCACGCTCGTCGGAATGAAGGATGTCGCGTCGACGATGCCCTTCGACGCATCCCGCCTCTACGCCAAGAACGTCTCGAACCTCGTAGCCCTCATGACCGTGGAGGGCGCCGTCACTCCCGACTTCGACGACGAAGTCGTCGCGGGCGCGTGCTTGACGCACGACGGCGAAGTACGCCACGAACCGACTCGCGATGCCCTCGCTTCGACCGACCCGAAAGGCAAGAACTGATGGATGCCATGGCCCTACTCACGATCTTCGTGCTCTCCGTATTCATCGGGTTCGAAGTCGTCTCGAAAGTCTCGAGCACACTCCACACGCCGCTGATGTCTGGCGCCAACGCGATCCACGGAATCATCCTCGTGGGCGCGATTATCGTCGCAGGGCAAGCGAGCGACGTGGGCGTTCTGATTGCCGCGCTCATCGCCGTGCTCATGGCGAGCATCAACCTCGTCGGCGGATTCGTCGTGACCGATCGGATGCTCCACATGTTCTCTGGGCGTAAACCCGCCGTCACTTCGAGCAAGGAGAAGGCCCAGTGAACCTGCTCTCCCCCGAGTGGACCGCGGGGCTCTACCTCGTCGCGGCCGTCTGTTTCATTCTCGCCCTCAAGGGACTGAGCTCACCGAAGGGCGCGCGCCGCGGCAATCTCATCGGTGCTGCGGGAGCCGTCGTCGGCGTCGTGACGGTCTTCCTGTCGATGAAGCTCGGCAACATCCCGTGGATTCTCGCAACGATTCTCGTGGGAACTCTTCTCGCGGCACCGGTATCTCGGCGCGTCAAGATGACGCAAATGCCGCAACTCGTCGCGCTCTTCAACGGAGTGGGTGGTGGGGCCGCGGCGATCGTTGCGCTCCTCGAACTCACCCACAGTGAGTCGTCGTGGTCGAACCTCGCGATTGCCTTCACGATCCTCATCGGCGCCGTATCGTTCTCGGGTTCGGGCATCACGTTCGCGAAGCTGCAAGAGCTCATGCCGACTCGACCACTGACGTTCCCGGGCCAGCGGTGGGTCATGGGGCTCGTTCTGCTCTCGGCGCTCGCTGCCGGCGCATGGCTCGTGCTCGAGGGATCGCTTGCGGCCGCCGTAATCCTTTCGGTGCTTGGGCTCTTGGGCGGAGTGCTGCTCGTGCTCCCCGTGGGCGGTGCAGACGTGCCGATCGTCATCTCGCTCCTCAACGCCTTCACTGGGCTCGCGGTCGCGGCATCTGGCCTCGTGCTCGGCAACGTTTTGTTGCTCGTCGCGGGCACGCTCGTGGGCGCTAGCGGAACTATCCTGACGCGAGCGATGGCGTCCGCGATGGGTCGAAGCGTGAGCGGCATCATCTTCGGCGCCTTCAAGAAAGGCGGCTCGACGGCGGGATCCACGACGGTGTCAGACCGACCCGTGCGTTCTGCATCCCCCGAAGACGTCGCCATCTCGCTCGGCC
>JANOOQ010000039.1:0-2193 GCA_031421515.1 Leifsonia sp. | reverse complement strand
CGTTCACGTTCAGACCGACTCACAGCGGGATTGCCTCGCGGACATACGCGAGGTCAGGTTCGGGGAGCGTCGAGTGCTCTGAGATGTCCCGCGCATCCGAGCCTCGGGCCTCAAGCGCGAGCGCCCCCACTTCACTTGTCGCAATTTCTTCGAGTGGATGCCCGTCTCGGGGATAATCGCGCTCGAAGTAGCTCGCCCACCCGTCGGCGGCGACACACAGTTCGTCGGGTGTGCGGTAACCAGCATCCCGGAGGCGCTTGGCCAACTCACGGCTGAAGTCGAGCCAGGGGATCCCCCGTTCATCGGCGAAGGTCGCATCGGTGCAGATGACTGGAACCACTCTGTTGGTCGCGGTGTATCCCACGATGGATGGCAGTGCCGCTAGGAAGTCGGCGGCTCGTGGTGCGCGGATGATCTCGGTCATTGGGCCATGTTGCCCAATCGAAGCCGCCGATGGGCAGCGGCCGCCGAAACTGTGGATAAATCTGGCGGTGGTTACTCGAAAGCCTGTGACACTACGTGCATGCCCCAGCGATCACGAAAATCTGTATACTGCGAGTATACGTATACTAAGACAGCACGGTGGAAAGGATGATCAGATCCTTTCGGCACAAAGGGCTCGAACGCTTCTGTGAAACGGGCGGCAAGTCAGGCATCCAACCGGCACATGCTGATCGTCTCAGACGGCAACTCGCCGTGCTTGATAACCTCGCGACACCATCAGACTTACCCGCAGCATGGCGGCCGCACCGGTTGACCGGGGGAGGCGCGCTAGCTGGGCACTATTCAATCTGGGTCAATGGCAACTGGCGGTTGACCTTCACTTTCGAAGACACAGACATTCAGCTATTGGACTATCTCGACTATCACTGATCCGGAGAAAACCACGTGACCACCATGCACAACCCCCCGCACCCGGGTGAACTCTTCGAGGACTACCTCGGCACCACAAGCCTCGCTGAGGCCGCCCGCCGACTAGGCGTCACACGCGCAACCTTGTCGCGAATCCGCCACGGACACGCAGCAGTCACCGCTGATATGGCTGTGCGCCTCGGCGAACTTTTCGGCACGAGTGCCGAACTTTGGCTCGGGATGCAACAGGCTCACGACCTCTGGGAAGCACGAAATCGTCCGCGGCCTCGAGTGTTGTCACTCGCGGGGTAGGTGGGCGCTCGCGTGCCTTACCTACTCGCAGCCCAAACCCACACCCCGATCAACACCACGATCGGTACGGCCAACTCGCTGAGCGCGCGTTCGAACCGCGATCGCTTGGGACGTCGCTTGCGCGGGGCTGTCGTTCGGGGTCGCGGCGCGCTGGGAACCGGGCGAGCGCGTGACACCGCTGGCCGCGACCGACTAACCGGCCGCAACACCCCGGACCACGATCGAGCACTCGGCAGCGTCGACAGAAACGCCGGCCCCACGGCTTCTTCGAGCGCCACGAACTCTCGGCTGATGTGGGAGGCATTCGAGCTCGGCAGCGGTGACTGGTGCCAAGTGCCCGGCTGAATCGCCGCCGACACAATGCGCACAAGTTGCTCATCGCTGAACTCGCGGCGCACGAACAACAGGTCGTACAAGTCGCTCTCACGCACGACGTGGATCGTCGGGTCCGCATCCCCGCCCCCAGCGGGCGCCTTGAAATCGAACCGCCCCGCATCGACAAAAGCGATGACGCCGGTCACGGGCACGGTCATCCCGGATCGCTTGCTCAGATAGGTGGATGCCCGACGCGCCTCGTAAATCGCATTGTTGATGTACTGGGTCTTCACGCCTTCGACGAGGAGCCCTCGGCCCGCAACCCACACTCGTCGCCCCGGGCTGTATTTCGTGTTGATCGTGAACACGCCCGGAGGCCCGATCGCGACGTGGTCGATGTCGCTCGTGCCTCGCCCGACCGGCACCGAGTGCAACACCGTCCAGCCTTCGCCGAGCTGCTCGAGCAGCGCAGCTACCCGGCGCTCACCGAGCACACCCTGATACCAACCGGCTGCTTCATCATCGATCACGACGTTCGAGGCGGCGTCGAGGTGAATCGTGCCCGCATCCCACTGTCGCAGCAGCTCGTCAATCAGCGAGTGGCCCGGCACACGTTCTCGAAGGTCACTCATGTTCTAACACTGGCGTCTTGCGGCGGATGCCACTAGCCCGAGTTCGGGGGTGGGTGGCTAATTCGTCAGAGTGGCATGGAAG
>JANOOQ010000038.1:0-3186 GCA_031421515.1 Leifsonia sp. | reverse complement strand
CCGCCTTAGCTATTTTCCTCATACGCGTGCTTTCCCGCTCCATCGCTAAGATCGAGGCGCGCAACGCGCGTTCGATCGCTGAGTACCTACTTCGCGGTTCGCTCGGAAGCGCGAAGAAGTACTCCAAGGCCGAGTTCCAGTATGCAATCACGGTGTCGAGCAATTGGGCGTTCACGGGAATTCTCAATAACGTCGCCAACATAGTCAGCGAGTCGTTTCTCCTGATCATTGTCGCTACGGCCTTCATTCTTATCAATCCGGTCGTCGCGTTCTTCGCATTTCTTTACTTCGCCGCGGTCATGGTGCTAATGCAGCTGCTAATTGGACGCAGTTTAAAGCGCTCGGGCGAGGACGCTGCGGAAGGCAATATCGACGCGAATAACGCGGTAAGTGACACACTCGACACGTTCCGTGAGATCTCGGTGCTGGCCAAACAGGAACTGTTCATCGACCGGATCAACACGTCGCGGCTGAGATTGGCGAATAGCGGGGCAACGGTAGCGTTCTTGGGCGGGATGCCCCGCTACATCATCGAGACGGCTCTGATCATCGGTGTCGTCATTCTGGTGGGGCAGCAGTTGCTCACCGGACAACTAGCGGCAGGTCTTGCGACACTTGGTGTCTTTCTTACCGGCGGCGTGCGAATCATGGCATCACTCTTGCCACTTCAGACGGCAATCGCCGCCTTGAAGGTTAACGCTGAGCAGTCCAAGCTCGCGCACAATCTATTAGGCCAGGTACGAGCCTTCGTCCCCGAGGCAATCGACGCCGACGCCCACGGAATTGTCGATCGTGATCGCGGGCTCGCGGTGAGCGTTAAGTCGGCATTTTTCCGTTTTGACGGCGACGAACACGACACCATCAAGGGGGTGAATCTGGAAATTCCATCAGGGCAGTATGCGGCGATCATCGGACCGTCTGGAGCAGGCAAAACGACGCTCGTTGATCTCATTCTCGGATTGTTGAGGCCGACGGAAGGGGACGTTCGGATCGGCACTCTCGAACCTAACGTACTGCGAACTCTCGCGCCCGGTCTCGTCTCGTATGTTCCTCAAAAGCCGGGTCTGGTCTCTGGCTCGATTGCGGAGAACATCGCGCTTGGAGTGCATCCCGACCAGATTGACTATGACCTGGTGCGGGAGGCGGTGGAGTCCGCATTCCTCACGGACTTCATGGCTTCGCTTCCTGATGGACTGGCGACCTCGGTCGGTAAGCAGGTCGACTCGCTCAGCGGCGGGCAGATCCAGCGCATCGGACTGGCTCGGGCCCTTTACGCAAGGCCGCGCCTTCTCATACTCGACGAGGCCACGAGCGGCCTTGACGCTGGTTCCGAGGCGTTCATCGGTGCGAGCCTCGCGAAGCTCCACGGGGAGGTTACCGTCATCGTCATAGCTCATCGGCTTTCGACTGTGCAGCATGCGGACAATGTTCACGTGATCGAAAACGGCAAGATCACGGCATCCGGTAGCTTCAAGGCCGTTCGAGCGTCGGTACCGATGGTGGCCGAGTACGTGAAGCTCATGTCATTCAGCAACGAGTAAGGTCGATCCAGTGAAAACACTGATCGCAATTCCCGCGTTCAACGAGGAGGAGTCGATCGGGGCGGTTCTCGCCGATCTGGCCTCCCACCATCCTCTCGAGCATGTAATCGTCATCGACGACGGTTCACGTGACGCGACCTCGGCCATCGCCCAAGCGGCCGGAGTGCGGGTCATCCGCCACGCCATCAACCTCGGAGTCGGCGGGGCAATGGGGTCCGCATTCCAATACGCCGCACGCCACCGCTACGACGCCCTCGTGCAGCTTGACGCCGATGGCCAGCACCGCCCCGAGTTTCTCAGTGTCCTCCTCGAGGGCGTCGGCCGCTCTGACATCGTCATAGGCAGCCGGTTCGCCTCGGGGGGCGACTTCCGCTCGACCTGGGCACGACGCAATGTGCAGCGCGTGATCGCTTGGACAGTATCGGCGTACACCCGCACGCGGCTGACCGATGTGACCTCTGGCTTCCGCGTCAGCGGCCCGGAAGCGATCCGATTGTTTTCCGAGCACTACCCGGTCGAGTACCTCGGCGACACGGTCGAGTCGCTCGTGCTTGCGTCCCGGCAGGGGTTGAGCATCAGCGAGGTGCCCGTGATCATGAACGAGCGGGCCGGCGGGCTGCCGTCCCAGTCGATCTTCCGGGCCACGCTCTACACCGGTCGCATCCTGCTCATCCTCGTCCTCGCGGCGTTCCGCAGTGCGCCGCCCAACGTCACGGCCATGAAGAAGCGCGTCAAGAGGGAGAAGGCCCAGTGAATCCGCAGATCCTCGCCATCATCCTGTCCGTCGTCATGCTCATCATCGTTCTCGTGCTGCTGCGCTTCTACTTCCTCCCCGAGAAGTACGCCGTGATCTGGCTCGTCGCCGCGATCGTCGCGATCGTGCTCTCGGTCTTCCCCGGGCTCCTCGACGCGATCGCCCGCTCCTTCGGGATCTCCCAGCCGATCAACCTGCTGTTCGTGGCCGGATTCTTCGTCGTGCTGCTGCTGCTCATGCAGCTGAGCCTCGAACTGGCGCGCACCCGCGAGCAGCTGCGCAAGGTCGTCCAGAGCATCGCGGCGGACATGGAGAAGTCGACCAGTGGCGATGACTGACCCGTCCCCGAGCCCGGTGCAGTCCGGTCGACGCGGGCGGGTCGTCGCGGCGCTGCGCCGCCTGCGCCTGATCCACCTCGCCCCGCTGCTCGTGCTGATCGTTCTCGGCGGCTGGGCCGTCGCGTCCCCGGTCGGCGCGGCGCCGGACGACGACTTCCACCTCACGAGCATCTGGTGCGCCAACGGGTCGCGCACCGATCTGTGCCTGCCCGGCCCCACCGCGGCCGATCGCATCGTGCCGCCGGCCGTGATCTACGCGCCGTGCTTCTCGCAGGACCCCGAGGTCACGGCCGCCTGCCAGACCGGCTACCTCGAGAATGGTCCGGAGCCCACGGTCGTCACGCACCGGGGCAGCTTCGAGAACAACTACCCGCCGCTGTTCTACGCCACGATGAACCTGTTCGCCGGCCCGGACGTGATCGGCTCGGCGCTCGTGATGCGACTCGTGAACATCCTGCTCTTCGTCGGCCTCTCCACGGCGCTGTGGGTGCTCCTGCCCGCGAACCGTCGCATCCCGCTCGTCTGGGGTTGGGTGATCACCACGGTTCCCCTC
>JANOOQ010000037.1:0-2820 GCA_031421515.1 Leifsonia sp. | reverse complement strand
CGCGTAAGGCGATCGACAGTGGACCGGGCGGGAAGGATGCAGCCGCGCGCGAGGCCACGGAAGTCATCACAATCGCGCTGAGCATGTTCGCACCGTTTACGTCGGAAGAGATGTGGGAGCGACTCGGGCACGAACCGACCGTCGCGCTCGCGGGATGGCGTAAGGCGGACCCAACTCTGCTCGTCGAGGACTCGGTGACGGCCGTGGTGCAAGTCGACGGCAAGGTGCGCGATCGGCTCGAAGTGAGCCCCAAGATCAGCGGCGACGAACTCGAGAAGCTCGCACGCGCTTCGGCTGTCGTAGCGAAAGCGGTGGGCGATCGCGAGATCGTGACCGTCATCGTGCGTGCACCGCGACTCGTCAACATCGCGACGAAAAGCGCGTAGTGCACTGAGCTAGATCGGCTGCGCGGCGGCCGAACGGCTCCGCCGTACGGTGCTTGTGTGGACGAGGTACTAGCGGCGCGGCGGGCGAGAATGCGCGTGCGGGTCGGCGCTGCCGTAGTCCTCGTGCTCGTGGGTTTGGGGTGCGCGGTGCTCGTGTCGGTATTCGGCGGCCACGCTTCTGCGGTGGATGTCGCGCGGCCGACGCCAGCGGCATCCGCCGGGGCCATTTCGAGCGCCACGATCTTGGTGCACATCCTCGGAGCCGTTCAGCACCCCGGGCTCTACGAGTTGAGCGAAGGGGATCGCGCGATCGATGCGGTCGCTGCAGCAGGCGGATTCACGGACGGAGCCGACCGCGCGCAGCTCAACCTCGCGCGATTCGTGGATGATGCTGAACAGATCTACGTACCGGTTGTGGGCGAAGGACCCGCGGGCGGGGTCGCGGCGTCGAGCGGCAAGATCAACATCAATACGGCAGACGAAGCGGCACTCGACACTCTGCCCCGCGTCGGCCCGGCGATGGCCGCGCGCATCATCGCGTGGCGCGAAACCAATGGACGGTTTGGCACCATCGAAGAGCTCATGAACGTTACGGGGATCGGTGACAAGACCTTCGAGGGCATGAAGGATCTCGTGACGGTGTGATCGTCGACTTGCGGCTCGCGATTCCCGCGGCGTGTGCGTGGGTTGCGAGCGCGGTCTTCGTCGCCGCACCTGCGATTGCGGGCGCGATCGGATTGTGGGCGCTCGCGGGGGTTGTGACGTGCGTGGCTCTCTCGCGGCGTCAATTCGCGATTGTCGCTGTGTCTGCCGCGGCCGCTGCTCTATGTTGCACGTCGATCGCGCTTCAAGCGCCGGGCCGAATGCCCGAAGCGCTCGTCGAGGCTGCCAGCTCGGGACGAAACGTCGAACTCGTCGCAACGGCAACCGAGACGGTGATGCCAGGCCAAGAGTCCTTTGAAGTACGAATCGACGGGGCTGAGGGCGAAAGCATCTCGGTTGCCGCTCGCGCATTCGGAGAGTCGCCCTCCGAACGGATCGGGATCGGATCGACGATCGCTTTTTCTGCAACCGTGACGACAGCCGAGCCCGGGGAACACGTCGGTTTTCTCGTCTTCCCGTCTGCACCACCCGTGCTCGTTGCACCGCCGCCGTGGTACCTCGAGTGGGCCAATTCGTGGCGCGAGTCGTTTCTTGCGACGACGAGCACGCTCGCCGGTGACGGCGGCGACCTACTCGCGGGCCTCGCGATCGGCGACACAAGTGCTGTGAGTGAAGAACTCGATTCAGCCATGAAGTCGAGTTCGCTGAGCCACCTCACGGCAGTATCCGGCGCCAATTGCGCCATCGTGATCGGGCTTGTCATGGCGGCGGGGGCCGCGATCGGGTTGTCTCGTGGTGTTCGCATTTGTGCATCCGTTGCGGTGCTGCTTGCGTTTGTCGTTCTCGTCACGCCCGAGCCGAGCGTTCTGCGCGCAGCCGTCATGGCGGCGCTCGTGCTCATCGCGATGTGGGGCGGAAGGCCCGTTCGCGGTGTACCCGTGCTAGCGCTCGCGACGCTGAGTTTGCTTGTAATCGACCCGTGGCTCGCTCGAAACTTCGGGTTCGTGCTCTCCGTTCTTGCGACGGGTGGACTACTGCTGCTCGCCGGGCCTCTCGCGACGGTGTTGGAAAAGTGGATGCCCCGCTGGATCGCTCTCGTGATCGCGGTGCCCGTTGCGGCTCAGCTCGCTTGCCAGCCGGTCATTATCCTGCTCAATGCGCAGCTCCCCACGTATGGCGTCGTTGCGAACATCCTTGCCGCTCCGGCCGCCCCTGTTGCGACGGTCGTGGGACTCGCGGCGTGTGCCCTGCTCGCGGTGTTACCGCCGCTTGGCGAGTTGCTGTGCCTCGTCGCGTGGCTTCCCTCTGCCTGGATCGCGGCCGTGGCGCAATTCTTCTCGACGCTACCGGGCGCCCAACTGCCATGGCCAGAGGGCTGGCTTGGCGTGCTCCTACTCGTCGCGATCTCGGTGCTGTTTGTACTCGTGATTCTTGGTCGACGGCTCGCACGCATCGCCCTGGCGGGGGTCCTCGTCGGGTATTCAGTATTCGTGATTGGAGGGCTCATCGCGAGCCAGGTCGGGAGACCCGACGATTGGCAGATAGCCATGTGCGATGTCGGCCAGGGGGACGCCATCGTGGTTCGAAGCGAAGGCAAAGTTGCGCTCATTGACACCGGTCCCGATCCCGCGCTACTCACGGCCTGCCTCACCGACCTCGGCATCGATCGAATCGATTTGCTCGTCTTGACTCACTTTCATCTCGACCACTACGGCGGACTAGCCGCCGTCGCATCCCGCGTCGACGTCGACATCGTCGGGCAGGGTAGCGACGCGCAAGATGACGCTCACGTCGACACGCTCGTCGCGGGAGGCGCCGACGTGCACGATGT
>JANOOQ010000036.1:0-3750 GCA_031421515.1 Leifsonia sp. | reverse complement strand
GCGATTACATTCTCGAAAGCATCGGACTCACTCCGCAAAACATCGCGCGCGATGTCGTCGCACAAGTGCTCGGCAGCAAGATTCCCGTCGCCCGACCGCTCCCAGACGAGAGCGACGTCTCGACGAGGATTACGACTGA
This sequence comes from Leifsonia sp., assembly GCA_031421515.1. GTDB lineage: Bacteria > Actinomycetota > Actinomycetes > Actinomycetales > Microbacteriaceae > Rhodoglobus. The sequence continues at coordinate 3,611 of JANOOQ010000036.1, read as the reverse complement.
TCAGTCCTAACTGACGCCCGCGATTCGCGGGTGGTGGAATGTCGCTCCGAAGACTCGCTCCGATGCGCCAACGCGATCGAGGTAGGGCGTAGCCCCACCCATCTGGAACGGATAGCCCGCTCCGAGGATCAGGCACAAATCGATGTCTTCCGCCGCAGCCACAACGCCGTCCTCGAGCATGCGGTGGATCTCGTCAGCGAGGCCGTCCTCGATGCGAGTCTGGAGTTCAGTCGCGGTCATGGGAGTCGTGCCACCCGCGACGATCGCGATCGCGGCTTTGTCGATTCCCTTGATCTTGCCCTTCGAGTCGCGCTCGAAGATGTGACCGAGTTCCGCGAGCTTGTGCAGGTTCTTGCTCTCGAAGAAGCGGTCGGGAAAAGCTGCGTGGTGGGTGTCGAGCACGTGCGCGCCGACCTTGAGCCCGACAAGTTCGAGCAACTCAAACGGCGTCATCGGCAAGCCGAACGGTCGCGTCGATTCTTCGACAACCTCGAACGGTGTGCCTGTGTCTACGGCGTGCATCGCTTCACCGAGAACCTTCGCCAGGATTCGGTTGACGACGAAGCCGGGAGTGTCCTTCGTGATGACGGCGTTCTTGCGCAGTTTCGCGGCCGTGTTCATCGCGGTCGCGAGAGCCTCGTCGGTCGTCTTAGGCGTGCGCACGACCTCGATGAGAGGCATTACAGCGACGGGGTTGAAGAAGTGGAAGCCGACGACTCGCTCGGGGTGCTTGAGCTTCGCCCCGATCGCCTCGACCGAGAGCGAGGAGGTGTTGGTCGCGAGAATTGCCTCGGGGGAGATGTGCTTCTCGACCTCCGCGAAGACGACCTGCTTCGCCGCTAGTTCTTCGAAAATTGCCTCGATGACCCAATCGCAATCAGCGAAATCTGCCTTGTCGGTCGTGCCGGTGACGAGTGCAGTCAGTCGATTCGCTTCGTCGCTCGAGATGCGGCCCTTAGCGAGCAGGTTGCCAATCTCCTTGTGGATGTCGGCGACGCCGTCATCGACTCGACTTTGGTCAAGGTCGGTTATGACGACGGGCACTTGCAGTCGGCGCACAAAAAGCAGAGCGAATTGGCGCGCCATGAGCCCGGCACCGATGACGCCGACCTTCGTGACGGGACGCGCTAGCGCCTTGTCAGGGGCACCTGCTGGGCGCTTGGCGCGCTTTTGCACGAGATTGAATGCGTAAATTGATGCGCGGAATTGGTCACCTGAGATGAGGTCGGCGAGGGCGTCATCCTCGAGCTCGAAGCCCTTCTTCTTGTCGACGGATTTCGCTGCCTTGAGCAATTCGAGGGCGCGGTACGGCGCGTGCGCGACGCGGCCGATGCGACTCGCGAGCATCTTGTCGGCGATGCCGATCGCGATGTCCCACTTGGCGACCCGTTCGAGCTTGCCGGGTTCGTTTTTGCGCTTGACCTTGATGCGTCCCGAGATGACTCCATCGGCCCACTTGATCGAGTCTTCGAGAAAGTTTGCGGGCTCGAAGATCGCGTCGGCGATACCGAGTTCGAAGGCCTGGCGGCCATTCAGCATGCGGTTGTTCTTGAGCGGGTTTGAGATGACAATCTCGAGCGCGTTCTCGATACCGATGAGGTTGGGAAGTAGGTAAGAGCCGCCCCAACCGGGGATGATCCCGAGAAAGACCTCGGGCAGCGCGAATGCGGGTACGGATGCATCGATCGTTCGGTAATTCGCGTTGAGGGGGATCTCGACGCCGCCGCCGAGTGCGAGCCCGTTGACGAACACGAATGAAGGCACTCCGAGTTCAGTGAGTTTTCCGAGCGCCCAGTGACCGAGTTGGGCCATTTGTTTGCCCGTATCGCGATCCGGAATTTCGCCAACCTTGGAGAGGTCTGCACCTGCGGCGAAGATGAATGGCTTGCCCGTAATGGCGAGCCCCGCGATTTCACCGCGACTTGCTCGTTCCTTTTGCTCGTCGAGAACTCGAGCGAATTCGAGAAGCGTGTTGGGGCCGAGCGTGTTCGGACGCGTATGATCCTTGCCGTTGTCGAGAGTGACGAGAGCAAGAGTCTTGCCGCCTGAGATCGGCACATCGCGCACGAACGAGCGCGTGATTACTTCGTCGGGGTCGAGCGCAGCGAGCTTTGCGAAGCGGTTCGGCATGGGTTACTTCTTCTTTCCGGTGTAGTGAGGGTTTTCCCAAATGACCGAGCCGCCTTGACCCAGACCGATGCACATGGCCGTGAGGCCGTAGCGCACGTCGGGCCGTTCGGCGAACTGTGCCGCGAGCTGAATCATGAGTCGCACGCCCGATGACGCGAGGGGGTGGCCCATCGCGATCGCGCCGCCCCACTGGTTGACACGCGGGTCGTCGTCGTCGATTCCGAAATGGTCGAGGAGCGACAGCACTTGCACTGCGAATGCCTCGTTGAGCTCGAAGAGTCCGATGTCAGCGATCGTGAGGCCCGCCTTGCGCAGCGCCTTCTCGGTCGATGGAACGGGGCCGATTCCCATGATCTCGGGCTCGACGCCCGCGAACGCGAAGCTCACCATGCGCATCTTCGGGGCGAGTCCAAACTCGCGTGCCGCATCCGCGCTCGCAATGATGCTTGCGGTTGCGCCGTCGTTGAGTCCGGATGCATTGCCCGCCGTCACTCGGCCGTGAGGCCGAAACGGGGTCTTGAGTGCCGCGAGACCCTCGAGGGTCGTCTCGGGGCGAAGTCCCTCGTCGCGAGTCGCGAGCCCCCATCCGGTTTCACTCTTGATCGCTACGGAAACGAGGTCGGGCTGAATCTTGCCAGCCTCGTAGGCGGCAAACGCCTTCTGCTGGCTCGCCATCGCGAATCGATCGGCGCGCTCCTTCGTAAGGTGCGGAAAACGGTCGTGAATTCGCTCGGCGGTGTTGCCCATGTTGAGCGCGTCGGCGCTCACAAGCTTCTCTGACAAGAATCGAGGATTCGGGTCGGCGCCGAATCCCATGGGGTGACGACCCATGTGCTCGACGCCGCCTGCGATTCCGATGTCGTAAGCGCCAAACGCGATTCCGCCGGCGATTGCCGTCACGGATGTCATTGCCCCCGCGCACATGCGGTCGATTGCGAATCCGGGAACCGACTTGGGCAGGCCAGCGAGAAGCGCGGCCGTGCGCCCGATCGTGAGGCCCTGGTCGCCTTGTTGGGTCGTCGCTGCGATCGCGACGTCGTCATAGCGATCCTTCGGGATGCTCGGATTGCGCTCCAAGAGCCCGATTATCGCTTTGACGACGAGGTCATCCGCTCGAGTGTTCCAAAACATTCCCTTTTCGCCGGCCCTGCCAAATGGGGTGCGTACCCCATCGATGAACACAACTTCAGCTCTCTCGGCCACAATGCCTCCACTATCGACGGACAGTATCGATCTTAAGCTCGACCAAATTAGCCGCTGAATCCTTTGTCTGTTCCTACGACGCGGTGTCGGGTGCCTCGGCGGGAATTTGGCTGGCTTCAACAAAGGCATCGGCAATTGCCTGTGCAGTTGCGTCAATCTGCCATGCGCGCGCGCCCAATATGCCGAGAGCGAGTGCTATTTCGGTCGAGGTGACGGACTCTGGCGGCGTCCATGCGATGCGGCGCAGTGAGTCGGGGGTCAAGAGGTTTTCCACAGGG
>JANOOQ010000035.1:0-2028 GCA_031421515.1 Leifsonia sp. | reverse complement strand
GCCTCGATGCCACGAACGTGGTCGCGCCCGCGCTCACCGTGATCACGCCCATCGGCCTCGACCATGCCGAGATCCTGGGCGACACGCTCGAGGCGATCGCCGGCGAGAAGGCCGGCATCTTCAAGTCCGGCGTCCCGGTCGTGATCGCCGCACAGGCGCCGGCCGCCCATGCCGTGCTGGTCCGCATCGCGCAGGCCGTCGGCGCGCCGCTCGAGGCGGGGTCCGAACGCGCGCGGCTCGTCGCCGTCGACCGCATCGGCCCCGAGGGCAGCGACGTGCGCTTCGACGTCGCGGGCTTCGGCGCGGTCGAAGCCCGGCTGGCACTGGTGGGCCGCCACCAGGTCGAGAACGCGCGCACTGCGCTGGCCGTGCTCTCGCTGCTGGCCGCGCGCGAGCCCGGGCTCGGGCTCGATGCCGCGTGCGCCCGCACCGCGCTGTCGCGCGTGCGCTGGCCCGGCCCCATCTCGACCGCCCCGCGCGACCCGCGACTGTGGTGGGACGGGGCGCACAATCCCGATGGCGCGCGCGTCGTGCGCGCGGCGTGGCGCGAGGCGCTGGGCGATCCGCCGGGTGCGCTCGTGCTCGGGGTCTCGACCGACAAGGATCTCGACGCGATGCTCGGGGCGTTCGCCGGCCCGTGGCGGCGCGTGCACGCGGTCGCCGCCGAGAGTTCGCGCGAGCACGAATCCGGCAGCGACGGCAGCCGACAGCACGCCCAAGGCCGTGGACAACAGGATGCGCAGCCACAGTGGCGCGAGCAATCTGTAGAGCATGTCGGCGGGGTTCGCCGCCGTCACCGTCAGTTGGTCGAGCACGGGGGTAAGGATGAGAGCGCTCAACACGAGCACCATTGCCCAGCACGCGATGAGAATCACGATGACGGCGGGACTCACTCGGCGCAGAGTGAGCCGCGACATGCGACGTTGCACGCGCTGCAGGGGAGTGCCCCCCACTGTCGGATCGACCATTGTCGAACGTTATCGACAGTGGCAGCGCGCCACAATGATCTGTAGAACATTTGCGTTTCAGCAAGTGAGGACTCTCATGCCCAAATTCCACATCGCCCTCTACGACCCGCTCCTGCCCACCTGAAGTATCCCCAATTCAGCCAGGACCGGGAGTAAGGTGAGCACATGAGACGGCCCATTTTGCTCGTTGTCACGGTGCTGGTTTTGGCCATCACGGGGTGCTCCGGAGGAGGTGGGTCTGATCCGGCGGGCATGCTATCCGGGGCGCATGACTCGTTCGCCTCGGCCGAATCGGTAAAGTTCACCCTCACGAGCAAGGACGTGCCGGAGGACAGCCAAGGAGTGACCGCGGCCGATGGCGTCGGCGCGCTCGATGCGACGAATCCGAGCTTCGAAGGCACGGTGACCGGCTCGCTGCAGGGGATCGCTGGGGTCTTTGACCTAATCGCAATAGGTGACGAGGTATGGATTAAGTTCCTCACCCCGAGCCATGTACCAATTAATCTGGAGGCGCTCGGCGTCCCAAATCCGGCCAACCTGTTCAACCCGACGACCGGACTGCCCTCTCTGCTAGAGAACACGACCGAGATCGCGTCAGGCGAGCAGCAGCGCGACGGTGACGATGTTCTCGACATCGTCACGGGGAAGCTCTCCGGCGAGCTTGTCGGCTCACTGCTGAAGTTGGGCGAGCCGGGCTCGACCTTCGATGTCACGTACGGAATCACTGCCGATGGTGAGCTGCGCAAGGCGGTGCTCACCGGCGAGTTCTACCCCGGTGCCACGTCGACGTACACGTTCGTGGTGGAGGACTACGGAATAGCCGTTGACATCGAACGACCGTAGCGAGCCCCGCCCTCGCGCACTTCTCGCTACAGCGTCGATAGCGGTCGCGCTTGCGGCCGCAGACACCTACGTCGTCGTTCTCGCGCTGACCGACATGATGTCTGGGGTGGGGGTCGGAATCGAGTCTCTGCAACGTGCGACGCCGATCATCTCCGGCTTCCTTCTCGGTTACGTCGCAGTGCTGCCGCTGATCGGACGGCTTGCCGACCTGATCTCG
>JANOOQ010000034.1:0-3610 GCA_031421515.1 Leifsonia sp. | reverse complement strand
CAGAAGTCGCCGTTGATGGCGTTGATAGTCGAGGATTACCTCCTCCTCGGTGTCGCTCGCTGCCGTGAATTGGCGGCGCTGCGACCCGTATGCGATCGCGATCGTCAAGGCGAGCTTGCTTACGACGACCGCCGAGCCGTCGAGCGAAACACGGCCCTGCACGAGCGTGCCGAGCATCGTGAAGAACCGGCGGCCGGGGCTCGCGATGGGCGAGCTGTAGGTGCCGTTCGGGGCGACGTCCCCGTACTTGTTCAGCAGGTTGGTTCGCGCAACTCGCACATTCGTGAAGTGCAACCGACCGTTGTCGATGCCGTTGAGGCCGCCCTTGAGTCCGTCGTCTTCACCGCCGATGCCCGGCAGAAACTCGCCACTCGTGTCGCGCAATGGCACGTAGAACGCGTGCACCCCGTGATTCGTGCCGAGCGTGATCAGTTGAGCGAAGACCACGGCAGCGGTGCCGTGAAGTGCCGCGTTGCCGAGGTAGTCCTTCCACGCTGCACGGAACGGCGTGTGCAGCACGAAGTCGCCGGTCGCCGGGTCGTAGGTCGCTGTGGTGCCGACGGCCGAGACATCCGACCCGTGTCCCGTCTCGGTCATCGCGAAGGCGCCGGGCACTTCGAGACTCATGATCGCCGGGAGCCATTGAGCGAGTTGGGCTTCGTTGCCCAAGTGCATGACGGCGGCGCCGAAGAGCCCCCACTGCACGCCCGACTTGATCTGCAGTGACGGATCCGCGAGCACGAGCTCCTCGAATGCGGCGATGTTCGCGCCGGCGTTTTCGCCGCCGCCGACCGACTTCGGATACGCGCGGTGTACGGCGCCCTCCGCCACGAGAATATGAAGTTGCCCGAGCACGCGCTCACGGTGTTCAGCCATCGAGAGGCCCTCGACGCGCTTCATCTCGGGGCGTGCCGCGAGCGCTCGCGACGTGCGCCGAACGTCAGCCCAGCGGCCCAAGAGTTGCTGTCCGAGTGCTGCGACGTCGACGCGAACGGATGCAGCGCTCGCGCTCATGGCGGCGTCGCCCGCCGCGCGGTCAATTGTCTGGCTCATGAGCTTCACGGTACGTCGCGGATTCTGGCCGCGCGAGTTGTAAGTAGGGACGGGCCAAACCCAGCTCGCTCACGCGCGCGACCCTTTGGCGGATTCGTGCAAGGAGCGCCGCTTCACTTGTCGGAATCTGCTCACGCGCGGCGGGGTTTCGGGGCAGCGCGGCGGCTGCGGCGCTCAGTTGCGCCCCCTTGCCAGCCGGCCACCCGGCCCGCCCACTTTTCGCCGAGCCTCCAGTTCTGGCGACCTCACCAACCCCACAGCCCACCACAACTGGAGGCTCGACGAGGTTTTGGGACAGCGAAGCAGCACCGCGCGGCCGCGGGCGACGCCGGCATAGCGGCACGCCGGCGGAGCGCCCGACGGCACGCCGCTCGGCGCCCGCCACACCTCGCGCCGAGCGGCCTACGCCGCCGCAACGACCGCCAGCAGGGCATCCCCGTACTGCTCGAGCTTCTTCTCGCCGATACCGCTGATCGTGCCAAGTTCGGCGAGGGTCGTGGGGCGCGTGACGGCGATGCCGCGGAGCGTTGCATCCCCGAAAACAATGTAGGCCGGCACACCTTGCTCGCGCGACTCTTCGGCACGCCACGAACGCAAGCGCTCGAACAGAGGAAGGTCGCCCTCGGGCAGATCCGAAGCGATGGCCTTGCGTGCGGCTTTCGATCGCTTGGGCGCCTCTTTGCGCAGCATGACACGACGGGAACCATCGAGCACACTCGCCGAAGTCTCCGTGAGCGCAAGAATTCCGTACTCCCCTTGCACCGCGAGCAGCCCTTGAGCGAGCAGTTGTCGCACGACACCGCGCCACTCCTGCTCGCTCAGGTCCTGGCCGAGACCGAACGTGGAGAGCTCATCGTGGCTGTGCTGGCGCACGCGGTCGTTCGACTTGCCGAGCAGAATGTCGATGAGGTGCCCAGCGCCGAAGGTCTGATTGCGCTCGCGCTTGAGGCGCACGACGGTAGACAGCAGCTTTTGCGCCGCGATCGTGCCGTCCCAGGTCTCGGGCGGCGAGAGGCACGTGTCACAGTTGCCGCACTTGCTCGAGGTTTGGCCGAAATAGCCGAGCAGTTGCATCCGCCGACACACGATCGTTTCGCATAACGCGAGCATTGCGTCGAGGTGTGCCGTGAGGATGCGCCGATGCGCGAGATCGCCCACGGACTGATCGATCATTCGCCGCTGTTGCACGACTTCTTGCAGTCCGTAGGCGAGCCATGCCGTCGCGGGCAGCCCGTCGCGGCCCGCGCGGCCCGTCTCTTGGTAATACCCCTCGACGCTCTTCGGCAGATCGAGGTGCGCGACGAAGCGAACATCGGGCTTATCGATGCCCATGCCGAACGCGATCGTCGCGACCATCACGAGGCCGTCTTCGCGCAAGAAGCGCGACTGGTTGCTCGCGCGCACTCGAGCGTCGAGGCCCGCGTGGTACGGCAGGGCGGGGATTCCGTTCTCGACGAGAAACTCAGCTGCCTTCTCGACGGATGCGCGCGACAAGCAATACACGATGCCCGCACTTGGCCTGAGCCCCGTCGAAGGGTCGCCCGAGTGCTCGTTCCGCAACAGCGAGAGCAATTGCTGCAGGGGCTGCGACTTGCCCTCGATGCGGTACTGGATATTGGGTCGGTCAAAGCTCGAGACGAATTGCTTCGCGCCGCGCAAGTCGAGTCTCGACGCGATCTCGGCGCGCGTGGCATCCGTCGCGGTCGCTGTGAGTGCGATGCGCGGTACAGCGGGCCAGCGCTCGTGCAGCACCGAAAGCTGCAGATAATCGGGGCGAAAGTCGTGCCCCCACTGCGACACGCAGTGTGCCTCATCGATCGCGAAGAGCGAGATCGTGCCGCGGTCGAGCAACTCGGTAGTGGATGCCACGCGCAACCGCTCGGGCGCGAGATACAGCAGATCCAGCTCGCCATTGACGAACGCCGTCTCGACCCTGCGTCGTTCGTCGGGAGACTGGGTCGAGTTGAGAAACTCCGCACGGGCACCGACCGCGGCGAGGGCATCCACTTGATCCTGCATGAGGGCAATGAGCGGAGAGATGACGACTCCCGTGCCTTCGCGCACGATCGCGGGGATCTGGTAGCACAGCGACTTGCCGCCGCCCGTCGGCATGAGAACGAGCGCGTCGCCTCCGTCGATAACAGTCTGGATGATGTCGCTCTGCTGGCCGCGGAACTGCGAATACCCGAAGGTCTTCTCGAGCACGCCGAGCTTGTCGGGCGCACTCGTGGCAGGGGTCATGGTCATGAGTCTACGGACGGCCGCTGACGGTCCGTAGCGTGGCATGCACCGCCCGCGGGTCAGGGCGCGAGGCTGTCGAGCTCCTCCCGGATGCGGCGCAGATGGTGCGGTGAGGCAGGGTTGCCGGCCTCCAGCTCGGCGATGCGTTCACGCAAGGCCTGCAGCTCAACCGCGTGCGGGCTTTCACCGGGCGCGGCGCCGGGCGCGGGGTTCTTCGCGACCTCCTCGCGAGCCTGATCCATCGCGTTGATCACGATGCCGATGAGCACGTTGAGCACCATGAATACGATGAAGAACATGTACGACAGAAAGTACA
>JANOOQ010000033.1:0-3717 GCA_031421515.1 Leifsonia sp. | reverse complement strand
CGAGCGCGGTGCGGATCGCAGTTTCACGGTCGTTGGATTTCGACGGGCTCAATCCGCCTTCATAGGATTTCGACAAGCTCAATCGACCTTCGGGTCGCGGTCGCGATCTAGTTCTTCGAGCAAGTCGCGCAATTCGGCGCGGATGAAGTCTTTGCTCGCGAGATCCTTGACCGCGAGTCGGAGCGCGACGACCTCACGAGCGAGGTACTCGGTGTCGTTGAGGTTGCGCTCGGCTCGCTGGCGGTCCTGCTCGATTTGCACTCGGTCGCGGTCGTCTTGCCGGTTTTGCGCGAGCAAGATCATTGGCGCAGCGTACGACGCCTGGAGCGACAGGATGAGCGTCAAGAGTGTGAAGTTCGTGAGCCTCGGGTCGAACTGATTCTCGACGGGCGCGAGCGTGTTGTAGGCGATCCAAACGATCACGACGATCGTCATTCCGACGAGAAACCACGGAGTACCCATGCCTCGAGCGAACGACTCGGAGAACCGGCCCATGCGATCGCGGCTCTGAAAAATCGAGAAGTTGGTGCGCAAACCCTTGGGGGAGTCGAGCCGATTATCGCTGCGGTTCTTAGCGCGTGCCACTGGGTGTCCTCCTTCCCTTGGTGCTTTCTTTTGTGCTTGCTTTTAGGGGCAGTGCTGCCGTCGAAGTATCGTCAAAACGGGGTCGGGGCTCGCTCGTACTTCGCCAGTCATCCGGCAGCAGATAGTCAAGGACATCGTCAATGGTCACCACCCCGACGAGGCGGTAGCTTTCGTCCACGACGGGCACCGAGACGAGGTTGTAACTCGCGAGGATGCGCGATACCTCCGCCGCGCTCGTGTCCGCCCGTACGGGGTCGAGGCTCGGGTCGATCAGCGTGCCCAAGCGTTCGTTGGGCGGGTAGCGGAGCATCCGCTGAAAATGCACCATGCCGAGAAACCGCCCGGTCGGCGGCTCGTACGGCGGCAGAGTCACGCAAATTGCGGCGCCGAGCGCGGGGGCGAGTTCGTGTCGGCGAATGAGGGCGAGGCCCTCCGCGACGGTCGCGTCGGCCGAGACGATGATGGGCTCGGTCGTCATGAGCCCGCCCGCAGTATCCGGCGCATACGCGAGGAGAAAACGAACGTCTTCGGCCTCTTCGGGCTCCATGAGATCGAGGAGTGCCTCGCCGCGCTCGTCGCTCAAGTGCGCGATGAGGTCGGCCGCGTCATCCGGCTGCATCTGATCGAGTACGTCGGCGGCACGGTCGTCATCGAGCTGGTTGAGGATGTCCACTTGCTCGTTCTCGGGCATCTCCTCGAGCACGTCCGCGAGTCGGTCGTCTGAAAGTTCTTCTGCTACTTCGATCATGCGTTGCTCGGGCAAATCGAGCATTGCGTTTGCGAGGTCGGCGGGCAACAGGTCTGCATAGCTCGCGACGAGTTGGGTCGCGGATTGGGATTCGCCCGTCTTGGCGTCTTCGATGAGTTCCGACCAGTTGGCGAAGATCGTGCTGCCCTTGGCGAAGGGCGAAGCGGTCGTGCGCGGCCGACGGAGGAACACTTGACTGATTTCCCACTCGCCCAGACCGACTTCTTCGATCGCGAGGTCTTCGATGTGGGCTTCGCCCGAACCGTCGCGCAAGCGAACCTTGCGACCGAGCATCTCGGCGATCACGCGAACCTCACCGCCTCGCTGTTCGAAGCGGCGCAGATTGATCAGGCCCGTCGCGATGATTTGGCCCGAGCCGATGCTCGTTACGCGACCGATCGACAAGAAAACGCGGCGCTTGCCGGGCACTTCAAGAATCATCCCCACAACGCGCGGACCCGCGTTGGTTCGATACACCACGAGCACATCGCGAACCTTGCCGACCTTGTCGCCGTTGGGGTCGAAAACGGAACACCCGACGAGTCGGGCGGCGAATACTCTCGTGGTGCTCACGCGTAAAACCCTACCCCCGCGTGGAACAATGATCGGGTGACCAACACCAATGCGTTCTCGCGCCGCGGCGCCCCAACCCCGAGCCTGCCGAAGGGTGACGTATTAGGCACGTACGACACGTACCTCGAAGCCCAGTCGGTCGTCGATCGGCTCGCTAAGGCCGACTTCGAAGTGAAGCAGCTCAGCATCGTCGGCAACGACCTCAAGACCGTCGAGCGCGTCACGGGCAAGCTCACGTATGCTCGCGCAGCACTAGCGGGCGCGGCAAGCGGCGCATGGCTTGGCTTGTTCTTCGGGCTCGTGCTCACTATTTTTAGCCCACCGACTCCGCAAACGATCGGGTACGTGGGAGCCGCTCTACTGATTGGCGCGGGCTTTGGCATGATCTTCGGAATCGTGACCTACAGCTTGAGTCGTCGTCGCCGCGACTTCACGTCGACCCACCAAGTGCTCGCGTCGAACTACCAGATCATCATTGATCCGCAGCTCACGGCGAAGGCGCAAGACGTGCTGTCGCGTAACCCGGCCGAGGGTTAGCGCCGTCCGCCGAGACTGCGAACCGCGCTGGCGTCGCAGTGAAGGCCAGAATTGGCCTTCACCTAAGATCCAGCGTGCAGCCACTTCTCGACAGCATCCGCCGTACGCGGAATACCGATCGACAGATTTTCGGCACCCTTCGACGTCACGAGAATGTTGTCTTCGATGCGCACGCCAATGCCGCGGTACTCCTCGGGCACACTCAGATCATCGGGCTGAAAGTAGAGCCCCGGCTCAATCGTAAAGACCATGCCCGCCTCGAGAATGCCCTCGAGGTACAGCTCGCGGCGCGCAGCCGCGCAATCGTGCACATCGATGCCGAGATGGTGGGAAGTGCCGTGCACCATGTATCGACGGTGGTACTGGTGGTCGGGTTCGAGCGACTCCGCGGCCGAGACCGGCAGCAAGCCCCACTGCGCGGTTCGGGCCGCAATGACCTCCATCGCGGCGGCGTGGATCTCGCGAAACTTGATGCCGGGGCGAACGACGCCCAACGCGGCATCCGCTGCGTCCAAGACGGCCTCGTAGACGCGGCGCTGCACATCGCTGAACGTGCCGTTGATGGGCAGGGTTCGCGTGATGTCGGCGGTGTAGTAGCTGTCGAGTTCGATGCCAGCGTCGATCAAAATGAGGTCGCCGGGGGCCACAGGGCCGTCGTTGCGCGTCCAATGCAAAATGCATGCGTGCGGGCCGGATGCCGCGATCGTGTCATACCCGACCGTGTTGCCCTCGGCTCGCGCCCGCCGGTTGAAGGTTCCCTCGACGAGTCGCTCGCCGCGCGCGTGCTTCCTGATGGCGGACAGATCCGCGATCACATCGTCGAACCCGTGCTTGGTCGCCGCGACGGCAGCGCGCATTTCTGCGATCTCGAAGGAGTCCTTGACGAGCCTCAACTCGCTCAAGTCGCGTGCGAGTTCGGTGTCGCCGTCGTTCTCGAGCGACTCCGAGTCCGCAGCGATCAATCGGCGCCCGTCGATCTGGTCGGTCACGTCGCGGTCTGCGTCACGTACGACTAGCGTCGCGGCATCCACCGAGTCGAGCACGTCGGCAAAAGCGGGTAGCCCAGCCGTCGCGAGCCCGAGGTCGGCCGCGACGTGTGCGAGTGATGGCCGAGCGCCAGTCCAGAATTCGCCGACGTCGGCGTTCGCGTAGAACTCGTCGGTGTCGCGACCGGCGGCCTCGCGAAAGTAGAGCGTCGCCTCGTGGCCATCGGCGGTCGGTTCGAGCATGAGCACGGAGTCGGGCACAGAGTCGGAACCCCAGCCCGTGAGGTG
>JANOOQ010000032.1:0-2779 GCA_031421515.1 Leifsonia sp. | reverse complement strand
TGCGCGCCGAGCTCAAGACGCGCGTCGCCGAGATGACGGTCGTGGGTATCGCGCGTGAGAAGATCATTCTCGATCCGGGTATCGGCTTCGCGAAGACTCCCGAACACAATTGGCAGTTGCTCGCGCGACTCGACGAGGTGTCGTCGCTCGGGTATCCGCTGCTCATTGGCGCGAGCCGCAAGAGATTTCTTCGCCCGTTCGGTGATGCGCCGGATGCCCGCGACGAAGCCACCGCGATCGTCACCGCCCTCGTCGCGAAAGCGGGAGTGTGGGGCGTTCGCGTTCACGATGTACCGTCGAATCGCCGTGCCCTCGGTGTCGTCACGGCCTGGCAGAACGGACTGAACTAATGCACCCCATGGATGAGATCACGCTCACGGGCTTGCGGGCATCCGCTTTCCACGGCGTGCTTGAGCAAGAGCGCCGCACGGGTCAGATCTTCGTGATTGATGTCACCGTGTTCCTCTCGCTCGCCGAGGCCGGTCGCACCGACGACCTCGATCGCACAATCCACTATGGCGAGCTCGCGGAACAAATCGTGAGCGCCGTCGAGAGCGACCCCGTCGACCTCATCGAGACCGTCGCTGAGCGGGTCGCCGCGGTTGTGCTCGCGCACGAGGCCGCGCAATTCACTCGCGTGACGATCCACAAGCCCAACGCGCCCATCTCGGTGCCGTTCGACGACGTGTCAGTCACGATCACGCGCGGCAGAGTTGCGTCCGGGTCAAATGTCGGATTCCAGGCGTGATCATTCTTTCGCTCGGCAGCAACCTTGGAGACCGTGAGGCGACCCTGAGGGCCGCCGTTCGCGAGATCGGGGAGCTCGACGCCGTGACGGTTGTGGGGGCATCCGCTCTCGTAGAGACAGCCGCGATCAAGCCGACGGGAGTGGACATGGATGCCCCCGCCTACCTCAACGCGATCGTCGCCGTCGAGTCGGGGTTGAGTCCGCTCGAGCTGCTCGCGGCACTGCGGGGGATTGAGCACGCCCACGGCCGCGTGCGCGTGGAGCGTTGGGGCGACCGCACTCTCGACATCGACATCATTGCGATCGACGAACTCTCGATCGAGTCACGCGAGCTCACGATCCCGCACCCGCGTGCGGCCGAGCGCGCATTCGTGCTTGCTCCGTGGCTCGAACTCGATCCTGCCGCGCAGCTCCCGGGCCATGGGGCGGTTGTCGACTTGCTCGCGCCGCTCGAGCGTCCCGTCGTTTTCCCTGCCGAGGCCCTGCTGTGACTCGAACCGTGCCCTTGCACCTCGTTCTCTTGGCCGCCCTCGGGGCGGGAGCCGCGTGGTTTATCGAGGTCGCCCTCACGGCAAACGGTCGCGCGATTGTCATCCCGCCCTTCACGCTTGCGGTAGCCCTGACGCTCATTGGCGTCATCGTCATCGTCATGGCGCTCCCCGTGCGCAAGGTGTCGCGCGGAGTGCCGAACGCGCGCATCGATCCGTTCTATGCCACGCGAGTGGTGATTCTCGCGAAGGCGTCGAGCCTCGGGGGAGCACTCTTGGGGGGCGCCGGGCTCGCGATCGCCGCATACTTGCTGAGTCGCTCGGTGCTGCCGACGACGGCCTCAGTGACAATGGCTTTTGCCACCGCGGCAGGTGCGATCGTGTTGCTTGTCGCGGGACTCGTGGCCGAGCACATGTGTGCACTTCCGACCGATGATGACACTCCAGACGCTCAACGAGACTTGCGAGGAAAACCGTGAAGACCCCCATCGAACCCGTAGCCACTGGCTGGGAGCGCGTCTCGCCCAAGTACGTCGTCGTCGACCTCGTCGGCGCGCTCATCGCGGGCGTTGTCGTCGTTGCCGCTACGTCGATCCCCGCGATCGCGACGGGCATCGTGGGTCTGTGGGCGATTCCGTCGTTCTTCGCCGTCGTGTTTCTCGTGAACCTTCTACTTACGCCGAGGCGCGTGCGTGCAATCGGCTATCAATTGCGTGCCGATGACTTGCTGTTTCGTCGCGGACTCATGTTTCTACGTTTTGTCTCGGTGCCGTACGGCCGCATGCAACTCGTCGACATCAATCGCGGCCCCCTGGCGCGAGCGGTTGGTTTAAGTGAACTCAAGTTCGTGACGGCGGCGGCATCGACAGGCGTGACGATTCCTGGCTTGCCCGAAGCGCGGGCCGAAGAGTTGCGCGACACTCTCGTGTCGCTCGCCGAGAGCCGCAGGGCGGGCTTGTGAGCGACGCCCCTCCCGCTCTCGGTCGCCTCGCCGACGGCGAGTGGCACCGACTGCACCCTGCGACGCCGCTCTTGCGCGGGGGCTTCGCGTTTGTTGCCGTGATCGGCATCATTATCGTCAATCTCCGGGATGTCGGGCTCGAGATCCTCTTGGGCTCGCAAGACGCGGGTCGCGACCCCTTCACATGGATCATCGAGCACGAATTTGCGGGGTGGGTGCTACTCGCGATTTTCGTCGGGCTGTTTCTTTTCGTCGTCGGCTTCTATGTCTCGTGGCGCATGCACACCTTCAGAATCACGAACGAGCAAGTCGAGGTTCGCAGCGGAATCCTCTTCCGCACGAATCGCCGCGGACGGCTCGACCGCATTCAGGGGATCAACATCGTTCGACCCTTTCTTGCGCGCCTTGTGGGAGCCGCGAAACTCGAGATCAACGTCGCGGGTCAAGACGCAAACGTGCAACTCGCATATCTCGGTTCTGGCGCCGCTGACGAACTTCGGCGGGAGATTCTGCTTCTCGCTTCGGGGACTGCCGCGGGGGCATCCGCTAGCCCAAACGGCGGAGCGGGTTTCGTCGAACAGC